>JADFZZ010000007.1 GCA_015232315.1 SAR324 cluster bacterium
AAGGTAGATTTTCTTGTCCTTGTGCTGATCCAGAAACTGTTTCAGCAGTTGGGACGCCTCCAGGTTGTCCGCGAAACCGAGGGTGGGCAGTGCGTAGTCTCTTTCAAAATTTCTGAGACCTCGCAGAACATTAAAGGCAAAACCCTTGCGAGTGCTTTCCGGGGTATCGGTATGGATTCCGCTGAACTCGAACCGCAGGACATAATAGGTTCCCGCCAGCGGGGTACGGTGCTGGCCGATCCAGTATTTACCAAACCATTCCTCGAAATGTTCCCTGTGTTCGAGGCCGTAGTAGTGAAGCAGAATGGAAATCCACAGGCTTTTGCCAAAACGCCGCGGACGCAGGAACACCAGATAGCGTTCCGGCAGATTTTCCAGTTGTTCCAGAAAGGGCGTGCGGTCGATGAAATGGTAATTTTCGGTTGTCAGTTGGGGAAAGTGGCTGATGCCATAGGGAAGTCGGAGCATAAAATCCTGTGGGGTGAAGATGAAGATTTTTCTCTGAAAAAATGAACTACCCCGCCGCAAGTGAGGGGGGAGTTCATTTTGATGTCCCTGAAATCCGGGATTACATGTGAATGGCACGTTTGCCGGTTGCGTCCAGCGCAGCTTCCTTGATGGCTTCGGCAAAGGTTGGATGGGCATGCGACATACGGGCAAGATCTTCAGCGCTGGCACGGAACTCCAGCGCGACAACAGCTTCCGCGATCAAATCCGCGACTCGGGCTCCAAGCATGTGAATTCCAAGAATTTCATCAGTTTGGGCATCAGTCACTACTTTTACCAGTCCTTCAATTTCATTTGCGGCACGGGCACGTCCCAGTGCTCTGAAGGGGAATGAGCCTGTTTTGCAGGCACGGCCTTCTTTTTTGAGTTCATCTTCCGTGTAGCCAACCCCCGCGACTTCGGGCCATGTATACACCACGCCCGGAATCGCCCGATAATTGATGTGCGGTTTTTGTCCAGCCATGACTTCAGCAACCAGCACGCCTTCTTCCTCAGCTTTGTGAGCCAGCATCATGCCGCCGATAACATCACCGATGGCATATATTCCGGGAACGCTGGTTTCCAGATGGGAAGTGACCGTAATGAAGCCACGTTCACTGAGCTGGATTCCAGCATTTTCGAGGCCAAGTTGCTGAGTATAGGGTTTGCGCCCGACCGCAACGAGACAATAATCCGCTGAAAAATCTACCAGGTCTCCTTTTTTGTTTTTTGCGGTCACCGTGACTTGATTCCCGTCGGATACCGCTTGCTGTACCGCATGTTCCAGAAAAAACTCCATCCCCTGTTTTTTAAGGACTCGCTGAAGTTCCTTGCTGAGTGTGGAGTCCATTCCGGGAATGATACGGTCCATGAATTCCACAACAGAAACTTTCGTACCCAGACGTGAATAGACGGATCCAAGTTCCAGACCAATCACGCCGCCGCCGATCACCAGCATTTTTTCAGGAATAGTCCTCAGGCTCAGTGCTTCTGTGGAGGTGATGATACGTTGCTTGTCAATCGCGATTCCCGGTAGCGATGAAGGTTTGGAACCGGTAGCAATGACTGCTTTTTTTGTTTTGAGTTCAATCCTTGTGTCTCCCTGCTGAACCGCAATGGTATTGGCGTTCAAAAAACTGGCATGCCCATGGAGCACCTCAATTTTGTTTTTTTTCATCAGGAATTTTATACCGTCACAGGT
The DNA here is from genome assembly GCA_015232315.1 of SAR324 cluster bacterium. NCBI lineage: Bacteria > Deltaproteobacteria > SAR324 cluster bacterium. The sequence goes on from JADFZZ010000007.1 coordinate 1,688, forward strand.
TTGGGAAACCACACTGTCTTTTCGATCAAACATTTTCTGAATGTTGGGACGTATCCCATCGATTTCAATGCCATGGGTGTTAAAATTTTTAGTTGCCTGATGAAAAAATTCAGTAGAGTCCAGTAGTGCCTTGGACGGAATGCAACCGACATTCAGGCAGGTTCCGCCGAGAGTGGCGTAACGTTCCACCAGAGCGGTTTTCATACCAAGTTGAGCACAGCGAATAGCACAAACGTAACCCCCAGGGCCAGAACCTATAACAACCACATCATATTCCACAGGAACCTCCATAAAAAAACTTACTTTAAAAATAACGCTGATGTCAGCAACAAATTAAAATTATCCAACCAATGAATATTCACACCGGTGCTCTGTATCACAAAATAGCAGTGAAAACCAAGCTTTCATCAGCGGGTGATGTATGTTTATTCAGCAAACGGATAATAATTTTCCGGAATAAGTGGTCCATTGAAGGGTTCACACAACCCTGTAACCTGATCAAATGTTTTCCGTATTTTAATATCCTTGAAGATTCCGCCTCTAAAAACTCCCATAAAATATTTTCCAGAATACAAGACCTTCATACAGGCTTTCTGTGTTCTGAAATATAAGGGCAAGATTCCGCCCGGTTGATTCACCCCCATGACCCAGGCTTGTTGTGTTTGAACAGTTGACGGCTCAACTGCCGCAGTGGATGACGAATGCAGGGATGCCCAGGGATACAGGAACGGGACTTCGTTGGCTTTGGGTTGTCGTCGTTCACAATGCCGTAAATGCAATGGTATCTGATAAGTCACCTGGAGATCCTGAAAGGCTCGATGAGAAATCTTGCTGTAATACATCCCATCGCGCGCAACCAGTTCACATAAAGACTTATTCAGAAATTGAAGCAGTCGAACATAACGGCCCTCATCCACCGCCATGGACCAGGCCTGATACACAGCAGGTGGCTTGCCTGATGCCGGCGGATGGTCCCGGGTGAATCCATAGAGATCTTCATATTGGCCAAACGAAAGCCTCTCCTTCAAACAATATTGAGATTCTTTTCGCAGAGAAACATTGAGCTGCCCGGAAGTTTTATAAAAACCACTGAGGGCCACACGCCAGCAATCGTTTGCCTTCGGAAAAATCAATGCTTTTGAATCTTCACCGGTCGCAAGTGGTAATACCCAGGCGTCGATATGATGGGAGCGCCATTGATAAAACGATCGTGTTTCTCTTAAATAACAGGCACTGTGAGGCTTGTCGGATTTCAATGCGTGAAATTGACAACCATCCTGATTTTCGAAGGGGCCTTTCAATCCGACAATCCGGGTTTTGACAGAAACAGGCATATCCGTATCCGGGACCGATGAATCCGGATGTTTCAGGTTATAGTACCACCCTTCACGCATGCCGGTGAAGGGAACAAAAGCTTGTTCCACAGCGGATGCAATCTTTGCCGGAGAAATTAAAACAACAACCAGCAATGCCAAACACCTGAATAAATTATTAGAAGGCAGGAGTTTTAAGACAGCTTTACAATTTGTGTTTTCACTTGAAGATTGGTCATGTCCCATGAATGATAACTCACTGAATATTGGTTTCATTGCAGGAATCCTTTCAAATCCTGTTCCTGTATAACCGGAATCCATCCCTCTGGCTAAAAAAACTCATGAGAATTTTATGAAACAAGTCCGTCTGTTGCTCTTGATAACGATATTTCTGGGAATTGGAGCAACGGTTCAAGCCGTTCCCAAACTGACCATTCATTGGAAAATGCTCCAGGAATTGAATGTTAAAACAGGCCAGGCCTCCGAAGCGCTCAAACACCTGCAGGGGAAACTGGTGCGTCTGCCAGGATATATCGTCCCTCTGGAGGGCGATGAAAATACCGTGAAGCAATTCCTTCTGGTGCCAACGCTGGGGGCATGCATTCATGTTCCCCCTCCGCCACCGAACCAGATTGTGATGGTTAACATGCAAAAATCTATCCCCGCGGATTTTATGACCTATGCGGTCTGGGTAACGGGTTCATTCCACATTGAACAAAAGAACAATGACATTGCTGAAGCCAGTTTTTTTATGGAAGGTGAAGACGTACAGCCTTACCAGCGTTAAGCCGATCAACCCTTCGTTTATCTTGAGTATCGCCTTCAACCAGATATATTTCACAAATTTTTAATCTCAACCCAACATTTGTCAGCTTTTCATTATGAAATCCGTGGTCTGGGCCTTATGCCTTCTCTTGCCGCAACTGGCCTGGAGTGAGCCTCTGCATCTCACTGTCAGTATCATGCCGCAGAAATATTTTGTTGAAAAAATAACGGGAAACACCGTCTCTGTGAATGTCATGGTCCCCCCGGGGGCCGACCCTCACACCTATGAACCCAAACCCAGACAAATGATGGAACTTCAGCAGTCCAAACTGTATTTTTCCATCGGCATTGAATTTGAGAATATCTGGTTGCCAAGGTTCAAGGATATCAACACGAACATGCAAATCATTCCAACCGATCAGGGAATCCCTAAACTCGGAGGCCAGATCGAATCTTTCGAAGAAGAATCTGACCATCAGCATGAATGGCTGGATCCGCATATCTGGTTATCGCCCCTGCTGGTCAAAATACAGATTGTGCACATGCTTCAGGCACTGATCCGGTTGAATCCGGAACAAACAGAACTGTATCAACAGAACTATCAACGGTTTCAGGCAGAACTGGATCAATTGCATTTTGAACTTCAGCAACGGTTTCAAACGGCAGAATCAAAGACATTTCTCGTATTTCATCCGGTCTGGGGATATTTTGCGCAGGCTTACGGCTTGACTCAGGTTCCAATCCAGATTGGAGGCAAGGAACCTAAACCAGGCCAGTTGAAAATGATGATTCTTGCCGCCAGAAAACAGGGAATTCATACGCTGTTCCTGCAACCTCAGATTTCATCCAGAACAGCCGATCTGGTTTCAAGAGAAACGGGTGCCTCCTTGATTGTACTCGACCCTTTGGCTTATGACTGGCCCGCGACCTTGAAAACCGCAACCCAACATATTTGTTCCCCCCACAATTGATGTTACGACACTTATGGCGTTACTGGAAATCAACAATCTTTATTTCAACTATACCACCAGCACTCCAGCACTGAAACAGGTCAATCTGAACGTGGAAGAAGGTGATTTTCTTGCTATTCTCGGACCTAATGGGGGAGGTAAAACCACATTGCTCAAACTGATCGCTGGATTGCTGAACCCCTCGGAAGGGACTATTCGAATTTTATCAGGAACCCCTCGTCAGTCCAGTAAAGTTATGGGTTACATGCCACAGCACACCAATACCAATCCGGATTTCCCAATCGCTGTGCTGGATGTGGTATTGATGGGGAAACTCAATTCCAACAGCGTTTGGTCCATGCTCAGCAAACAGGATCGAAAACAGGCTGAAGAATCACTGAAACGAGTGGGCATGCAAGAATTCCTGCAAGCCAGAATGAATCAGCTTTCAGGAGGCCAGAAACAACGTGTTCTTCTGGCAAGAGCCTTATTGACTCACCCTCGCTTGTTATTGCTCGATGAGCCAACCGCGAATATTGACGCCTCTGGAAAAAGCGAATTTTATAAATTGCTACGAGAATTGAACCGGCAGATGACCATCATCATGATCAGTCATGATCTGAACGCGATCCCCTCCATTGTGAAATCAGTGGCCTGTGTCAACAAGACCCTGGAATTTCATCCATCACCCAAACTCAATGAAAAAATGATCACCATGCTGTATGGCTGTGATGAGGAGTGTCCTGTGGAATTGATCGCTCATGGACACCCACATCGAATATTATCCCATCATCATCATGCCCACGAGTCCCATGATTGAAGCTCTTCAATTTGATTTTATGCGGCATGCCATTTATGCAGGACTCCTCGCGGCCTTGATCTGCGGCATGATTGGCAGTCTGGTTGTTGTCAAACGAATCGTCTTCATCGCTGGCGGCATCGCTCATGCCGCCTATGGTGGCTGTGGTATTGCCATCTATGCCGGAATTCCTATTTTAATCAGCACTCTCGGTTTTTCCGTGGGTATCACAATGTTGATGGCCGCAATCACGTTGAGACAAAAACACCGTGCTGATACAATCATTGGCATTTTATGGGCCGCGGGTATGGCTATCGGCATAATTCTTACCGACTTGACTCCCGGATATCAGGGAGAGTTGATGGGATATCTGTTTGGAGGAATTCTTGCGGTTCCGGGATATGAAATTTACTGGATGTCTACTGTTTCTTTTGTAATTTTCTGTTTACTGACCCTGTTTTATCGGCAATTTCTGGCATTGGCCTATGATGAAGAATTCGCAAGAGTCCGGGGCGTAGAGGTCGATGGTTTGTATTTGCTGTTGCTGTTGATGATTGCGGTTTCAGTCGTGGTCGTGATTCGGGTTGTCGGACTTATTCTGGTTTTAGCCCTGCTGACAATTGCACCCATGATTGTAGAGCGTTATGTCCGGTCCCTGGCATGGATGATGTTTTTTTCGGTGTTGATCAATTTGTGTTTTGTGATTGGGGGCTTGTGGCTTTCCTATAGCTTCAATCTCACTTCAGGTGCCAGCATTGTTCTGGTGGGGGTTGCGGGTTATTCAGTGGCCCAGATTCCCGTGTTTGTGAACAGGTTTTTAAAATAAAAAAGGCGAATCGCTTCGCCTTTTTTTGACACTCTGACTTCGTTTGTTTGACCTCTGCCTTTTTCAAAGTTTAAGGCAGAAAAGTCTTATAACGAAATATCCAACGGAGAAAAATTCCGTTTTTTAGCGATGGTCAACAGTGATTCAAACTGAGGCAGCACCACATCCACAAAATAGCTGATTGTTTTGAGTTTGTTGTCATAGAACAACGCATCGGAATTCGTTTTAAGAAAGGCCTTGTATTGATCGGCTCCAATATTATTTTCCGCTTTGAGTGCTTCCAGTTTTTCCGCGACAACAATTGACTGCTGAAGCAAGAAATAACCAGCGGTAACAGACGAGCAATACATCAGAAATGGGGTTGCGTACAAGGCCACGCCTTCCATACCACGAGTGGTCATGACCTCCTGAACACCCATTGCCATTTCTGACAGGGTTTCACAATGTTGAATCCAGTTTTGAACAATTGGTCCAACCACAGGATGTCCACTGTTTTCTTCTGCCATTTTTCCGAAACGCCCCATGAGTAACATGAAATAAGCGCCATTTTTCATGGTCATTTTACGACCGATCAGATCAAGAGCCTGAATTCCGGTGGTTCCTTCATAAATCGCTGTAATACGAAGGTCACGGTAAAATTGTTCCAGAGGAAAATCTTTGGTATAGCCCACACCACCCAGAACCTGAATGCCAATACGAACGACATCCAGTCCGACCTCAGTCGCCCATGCTTTGCACATGGGTGTCAGCATCTGGATGATACCTTCAGCTTCTTCTTTTTCCTTTTCATTGTCAGAAGCCATGGAAATATCCAGCAAATCCGCTGACGCGTACAACAATGCCCGGATGGCTTCCACACGGCATTTCATATTCAACAGATTCAGACGAACGTCAGGGTGCTCAATGATAGCTACTTTGGGCGGATCGGCTTCCCGCATATTGTTGATATGGGATCCCTGAATTCTTTCTTTGGCATAATCGAGCGTATTCTGATACGCCGCGCTGGACAGGGCCAATCCAATTGTTGCTGTTCCCATACGTGCTTCATTCATCAACTGGAACATATTGGCCATCCCCTTGCCTTCTTCGCCCAGCAACCAACCGTAGCAGTTGTTGTTTTCGCCAAAATTCAACACACATGTAGAACTACAGTTGATCCCCATTTTATGTTCAATGGATGCGACTTCAACATCATTACTTTCACCCACAGAGCCATTATCAGCGACATGTAGTGTTGGCACCACGAACAGACTCAATCCGCGAGTTCCCTCAGGAGCCCCCTTGATTCGGGCAAGAACAGTATGGATCGTATTTTTTCCAAGATCACTGGCACCACCTGAAATCCAGCATTTTGTTCCCTTGATTTTGTATCGGCCATCTCCTGTAGGTTCCGCAACAGTTGTAGACGCACCTACATCCGAACCAGCATGCGGTTCGCTCAGACACATGGAACCCAGAAATTCACCGGTATACATTCGTTGACAATATTTCTGACGCAAAGCCTCAGTGCCGAAAACCTCAATCAGATGCGCGGCACCTTCTGTCAATCCAAAATACATGGAAAGTCCCAGATTTGCTGCGGCAATTCCTTCACTCAACGCCATTCCCAGAATTTGAGGAGCTCCCTGCCCACCAAATTCTGGATTTGCTTTAAGGGACGCCCAGCCCAATTCATAGGCTTTTTTGTAGGGTTCATGGATACATGCTGGCACCTTGACCTTGCCATTTTCAAGCTTGCAACCTGTTCGATCAGCCTCAGACCGGCTTGGATACATAACCTCCAGCGCAAATTTATGACCTTCTTTGACCAGAAGATCTATCGTATCAACATCAAAATCCTTAAAGCGTTCAAATTTTGACAGATTTTCAATATGTAACCATTCCTTCAGTGCAAATTCAATCTCTCGGTTGTCCAGTGTCAATTCAGTACTGCTCATATCCATGCTCCTTTGTTGAATGAATGTAGAGGATTTCGTCCAGGACGAAATGAAGATCACAGAATGACTTATTCTGCAATCGATGATCAACTGATACAGGAAATGTTGTGCGTATGCCGCAAAATTTATTGAGTGACGACATATGGTCTGGTGGTTCTGATTCACCTGAACTCTTGCATTTATCAATGCAGACATCCAATAGTTAATCAGAAAAAGAGGGCTTAATTAGCCGGTTTCAACTAAATGTTCAATCATTTTTTATAACTCGATAGCTGTTAGTTTCAGCTTTCAACATGCGGTTCTCATCAACATATCGCTGTTGCACAAATCCAACGTGGTGCGACACCAACCTAATGGAGAGTGTTTAGTTTTATAAAATCAGAAGCTTAATGAGCAACAAATCCAACGTATCCTGTCGGAATGACACAATAAACGATTTACGCGACAACGACCAGTGAACCGTTTGAATATGTCATTCCGACAGAGCGAGGAACAAGGGACGAGGGATATTAAATAGTGGCGTATCAGTTATCTCCTTAGTCAAAATGACAAACTGTAATCAGAAAAATGCAAATGCAACAGAAGTATGGTGATGCGACATTTTCACCTGAGATGAAACAGATTGAGACAGTTTAAAAATGTTTTACTCAGACACACAAAAAAGTTTCGCTCAAAACAATGCGGTCACAAAAAAACAGAGCATAAAATAGTTATTGATTTTAAGGGATTAATGAGAAACTTGTTGATTACAAAGCTTTTATTTCTGTCAATTTTTTTAGAAAAGCTTTTCAACGGTTTAACCTTATTAACATGTTTTTATTGAGTTTAATTTTGATTGCATTAGATGAAACTTTGTCATAGCTTGACCGGGAGTTAATCGTATCCTAACAACGATTAAACGTTTTTTTGCGCCAAGGCAAAAGAGATATAAAGTTTCTTCTGAGGGGAAAAGAAACTGTTTTTAAGGGGGGTCATAGCAGGGGGAGTGTCAAGAGAATCACTCCATAAATTATCCTCTCAATCATTGACTAATTTTGTTACAGTTGCACAAAATTTTCAGGCGAGTGTCCATTGATGGTCCTCAGGCCTTTGTGCGTCAACTTGTACATCAAACGGGATAAGAATGGATTTTAATCAACAGTGGACTGTTTTTAAAAAAAATATCCGGGAGCTATTGCGACCGGAAGAATATGAAGGTTGGCTGGAGGCCATACAGATTGTAGAACTGGAACATGGGCGTGCGGTGATCGCAGGCATTCCGCATCCTGTCTTTCAATATGATATCAAGAAGAATTACGATGTTCTTTTCCGCAAAGTTCTGGGAGACCTCTTTCCCGAAAAAGCACCTTTTTATAAAAAAAATGTAGAATATCATGTGGGTGAATATCAATTCAAAACCAGGAAAACTTCTGAGAAGCAGACATTGAATCAGCTTTCTCTGTTTGATGAATCATCCACAGCCGTCCCTGAAGTGTCTGAAAAGGCAGGAAAAGAGGTGTCCCGCCCGGTGAACAAAGTGGTGAGGTTACGCCAAAAACCTGTGTTTGATCCGAAATATATTTTCAGCTCTTTTGTGGTTGGATCCAGCAATCGTCTGGCCTATAAAGCGGCTTCCATGATCGCGCAGACACCTGGAGTGTGCTACAATCCTTTTGTGATTACTGGCACGTTGAGTACCGGCAAGACCTTTTTGCTGCAATCCATTGGTCAGGCCATTGAAGAAAATTATCCCGGATTGCAGATTGCCTACATCACGGCTGAGTCGTTCCTCAATGATTTTCTCTATCATTTAAAACATGGTATGTCCGCGTTTCGACAAAAATATCGGGAAGCCGATGTGTTTTTGCTTGATGATCTGCATATATTGGCTGGCGCCAGGGAGTGTCAGAAAGAATTATTGAATACCATCACGACACTCCTTCAGATGGATAAGCAGATTGTGATGACCAGCCAACAGCAACTACATGACATCAAAACCCTTGACCCGACACTCCGCTCCAGACTTGAAGGCGGTCTTACGGTTGAGGTAATGATGCCTGATGTTGAGACAAGAATGGCGATTCTTGACAGCAAAGCAGCCCAGCGCCAAATGAATTTGCCACCACAGGTCACACGCTTCATGGCCGAATATATTTATAGTGATGTACGAAAACTGGAAGGTGCGTTGACACGGCTTGGAGCCTACGCGTCTTTGGCCGCAGAAGAAATTTCACTGGATTTTGCGTTTGCCACTCTGGAAAATTTTTTGGATAGAACCCCGACGGGATATGATCTTTCCAACATTCCACAGGTTTCTACCGAAAAGATTCTGGAGCGGATCTGCAATATGTTTCAAGTGACACAGACAGAAGTTCTGTCTAAAAAAAGAGAACGGCGTATTGTCCTGGCAAGATCTATTCTGATGTACATGCTTAAAGAATTGACGACCCTTTCACTCAAGGATATTGGTGCCAAAATTGGGGGCAGAAGTCATTCCGCTGTTCATAATGCCATTCGGCATCTCAAAGCCCAAATGTTAAAAGATGAATTTTTTCAGCGTCAGATTCATAATCTGATCCGCGAATTTAGCCAGACCCAACTTCCAGAAAAAATCATCCCCAGCAAAAAACAATCCCGTCTTTAACTTCTATTAGAGGGTGGTTCTCCAGTCCATCCTCTATTTCCGGAATTCATTATTTGCATCCTTCACGGGAATCCTGACGCACTCACAAAGCCACACACCATCCCCCAAAGTATCCCAGATAATCTGTGTCATTTCGAGCCAAGGGCGAGAGATCTTTCTAATGTTCCTTCGGGATGACACGTCCTCCAATACTAAGGAATTGCAAAAGAATAAATTGTATAAGTTTGCTCGTGCCCTACGTCCCGTGGGGCACGTTATCCACCAGGCGAAGCTCTGCTTCGCACCCACCGGAGGTGGGTCATGGAACGGTTACGAACGGGACGTTCGTAACCAGAAAGTGTTCCCTGTTATTTTTTGAACATTCCTATAGTGGACCACAGCAGAGCGTTGTTGCGTCATACATAAACTAAAAATTGAAAATTCAGATTTATTTTGCATTATTGACAGGTCTGTATTGCATGAATGGCGATAAATTGTTAAGAAACGTTTATCAATTTGTAAGCGTTTCAGCTTTTAGTATTCAGCTTTCAGTGTTTAGGCGCCTCAGAAGCATTATGACTCTATAGCAGAAAAAATCGTTTGGCTTCCAGGCCTTGAGAATTTCTGAAAACAGATAGCTGACGGCTGTAACGCTTACATCAATGTTATATACCATTCAAAATTCCACTGTGTTTAGAGTGATATTATGGAAAAAACTACAGGGCATGTATTGTATGTCGAAGATGAAAAAGCATTGCGCGATGTGACCTCATTTCAACTAAAAACGATTGGGTGTCAGGTTTCGACAGCAGGACATGGCAAAGAAGCGCTGGATTTCATGGAAAAACAGATCCCTGATCTTGTGCTTACAGATGCGATGATGCCTGTCATGAACGGTTTCGATCTGGTAAAAGCCATGCAGGAAAATGAAAGATTGAAAGCTATTCCTGTTATTTTTATCTCTGCCAACGCGCAGGATTCCAGCAAAGCTCAGGCCTTTGGTACAGGAGCGATTGACTATCTGCAGAAACCCGTTTCAATGAAAGAATTGATCTTCAAGGTGCAGAACAATCTTAAACTGGCGGCTACAAACAAACAGCAGCGCGAGCACATTGCCTATAATCTCAAGAATGCCATGGAAAGTATTGATGCCCTGAAGGATCAAACCCAGATTCTGGCTGAAATCATGAAACGGACTCTGGGAATGCGACAACTGGAAGACATTCACCAGATTGCGGATAAGGCTGTAGCCGGATTTTTTGAGTTATGTGGCGCAGAAGTGAATTTCTGGAGACAACTTTCGGGCAAGTCGGTGATGATGGGAACCAGACATCCCGCTGATGAAATTGAAAATTCAAGGCTGGAACGAATAGAAAGTGTATTCGCCAGCAAGGAAGCAATCACGGAACCCTCACTCCTGCTATATACCGAAGGCTATGTCATGGAAGTCCTTCGCTGGACTGAAGATATGCCGAAGATCATGGAGGTGATGCAACTATATTTCAGCCAGATTGCTGATATTTTCACATCGTTCAAGGATGCTGCCATATTCAGAAAGGTATCTGGTGAGTTGCATGAAATTTTGAAAATCAGAAATACCCTCGTATCGAACCTGGAACATATCCGCTCAGACTCCAATGTCAATGTCAGCAATATCAGTTCCGGGATTGAACAGATTTCAGATCTGGCCTTTAAGGAAACCCTCAGTCCTGAAGACATGGAACAATTGAGAGAGATTTCCACAGAAGTACTCACACTCACTCAATATGGAGATCTGGCAAATCAAAAGATTTTTGCCATCATTCACTCCCTCTCTCAGATATTTGCCTCTCTCGAAGATGATGTTGGAGTGGAATCCGTAGAGATGGAACTATCCATCAGTGAAGTCAGTTCAGACAGCATTGCCGGTTCAGAAGAATCAAACCAGCAAAGTGTTGATGATTTGCTGGCAAATCTTGGATTGTAAATTTCATGACTCGACAAGAACTTTATACGTCACTGAGGAATACCCGATATTTCATCAATTTTTCTGAAGAGGATCTGTTATTTTTAATGGAACTGCTGGAACTTCGCAGTTTTCCGCCGAACCATGTGGTGCTTCAACAAGGACAGATAAATCAGGATATTTTTTTTATTCTGGAAGGACATGTTGTCCTGAAAACTGATCAGGAAACCATCTGCCAGTTCACCCGCCGTGGCGATATGTTCGGTGAGATGAGCGCACTCACCGCAAGACCCAGTGAAGTGACCATTGAATCCATCGGTGCTCTGGAAGTGGCTGTTATTCCGGCGAAAGCTTCAGCCTTTGTAACCCGAAATCCACAACATTCATTCTATCCTCTGTTTTATCAATGGCTGTTCCAGATCATTGCCGATAAACTTCATCTTATTTCACAGAAAGCCAAACAATTCGAAGAAACCAACCGGCTCAAAGACGACTTTCTTGCCATTGCCACCCATGATCTGCGGGCTCCGGTTAGCAGTATCATTACCATCCTTGAAGTGATTCTGACCAACTATGATCTGGAATCGCATGTACAGGAAATGCTGACGTCCTGTATGGAAATATGCAATGATCAGCTTTCCTTGATCAATAATTTTCTGGATATTGCCAAAATCGAATCCGGACAGCTTGAACTTGAATATAAAGCGCTGTCTCCCGCAGAATTGTTGGGCCAAATCAAACAGGGCATGAATCATCACAGGGTTCTGGCCAATAACAAAAATATTTCCTTGCAGATTGAGTTGCACAATCCAGTCAACGATTCAGATCATTTGTTCTTCCAGACCAATGAGAACCAGATCAAAATCAAACAAGTCTCTGTATTCACAGCAAACTTCCCCATTGTTTCACTGGATATTTCCAAGGTCAGGCAAGTCCTTAACAATCTGGTCAGTAACGCCATCAAGTTCACTCCGGAACATGGTCAAATCACCTTGAAAATCAGTCATCCCAACCCTGAGATCGTTCAGTTTTCTGTTCAGGATTCGGGAATGGGAATCAGTCCTGAAAATATCAAATTGATCTTTGATAAATACAAGCAGGTAAAAAATAAAAATGTGGGCACGAAAGGGGAACGGGGCACCGGTCTGGGACTTGCCATCTGTAAAAACATGGTGGAATTGCACCATGGAACCATCTGGGTTGAGAGCAAACCCGGTCATGGCAGTGTGTTCCATTTCACACTCCCCATGAGAAAACAGAAAACAGACGCTGTTTCTGACACCACCTCATCCATATCCACCCCCTTACCGAACGTTGTCTCCGAACCGATTGAACAACCAGAAAACAAGAGTTCCGGCGATCAGCAGAAACAGATATGGAAATTACTCTCAACTTCTTCTTTTTTTAAGGATTTTACGGATGAGGATCTAAGTCTGCTGTTGCCTCTCAGCCAACTCCGGCAGTTTGAGAAAGAGGATATTCTGATTCACCAGGGAGACACCACAGATAACCGTATTTTTTTCCTGCTCAAAGGTCAGGTTTCTGTGTATGTCGACAAAAGATTCATCCTGATGCTGAACCAGACCTGGGATATATTTGGAGAAATGGCCATCTGCAGCGCGGCTCCCCGATCCGCGTCTGTGATTGCTGATAGTTCTGTGCAGGCGTTGATTCTAGATGCTTCCATTGTGCATGATCCCTCTCAACAACATAATTATCAGTTCAGGTATTATTTTTATAACATGCTTGCCGCAATCATGTCCCGTAAACTGAAAACAACTTCTGACCGGGCAAAATTGTATGAAGACGCCTTGACACAGAATCAGCAGATGTCTGAATACAGCCATGGACTTGAAAAACGATTGCAGGATAATCTGGAACACATGCTGTTGTATACCCACATGATCAACAGTGTGCAGGAAGGAATCTTCATCATGACCCCCACAGGAAAAATCACCATGACAAATCCGGCAATTCAGACGCTGTTTTTCATGCGCGATACCGAAATAATCGGAAGAGATCTGGTTGATTTTGTGACGGAGGAGGATTCTCAAAACAGGCTTGAAAACCAATTTATTCCCAATAATGATCACAAATCATGGCTGGGGGAAGTGCTCTGCCACAATGACTCGGGGCATGCTTTCCCGGCCTACCTGTCCATGTCTCCTGTCCGGAATCCCCAAAATGAAATTCTGGCGTTATCCTGTATCATTCGGGATATCACCCGACAAAAAGAACAGGCAACGAGGATTATGGAACAAACAAATTCTCTGGAACAGGCCTATGCGGAATTGCAGGAACTGGATAAACTCAAGGATAACTTTCTGACCTTAATGTCGCATGAAATGCGAACCCCTCTCAGCACGGTCATGGCTTGTGCAGAGATGCTCAATACGCCCGGAATGGTAGCACCTGAAGATCAGCCTGCGCTGCTGGGACCCTTGTTGAGCGAAACACAGAAACTGGACAAACTGATTGGACGGGTCATTTATTTTTCCAATCTGGAACAGGGAACTCATGAATTCCAATTCATGCCGGGAAATATTTATGAACTGATGCAGAGACTGCATACCCGCTGGAATCCAGTCGCCCTGGAAAAAGGTCTGGAAATGGGACTGGAATGCTCGCGTTCCCTGCGCCATATTCAAATGGATATTGAAAGCATGGACATCGTGCTGGACGCTATTCTGGAAAACGCTGTCATGTTCACGGATTCTGGTTTTATTGAAATCAAGGTGACGCAGAACCAAACCGGAACCATCATCAGCATCCGTGATACAGGAATTGGCATTGCACCGGAAAACATTCCCAAAGTATTCAAAAAATTTGAAACCTTTACGGATATGACCTATCACCAACATGGAATGGGTCTGGGAATGCCGGTTTCCAAACTGATTATATCCGCGCATCATGGCGAAATCTGGCTGGAAAGCACCGTAAAAGAGGGAAGCACTTTTTTTGTGTCACTCCCCCGCAGTCATGATTGATCCCGAAATAAAGTTTGATCCCGCACAGCAAAGTTGAGTAGACTCCATTCATATTCCATATAATTTTCTCCATTTGCCTTCTATTCAAAGATTTTCATGCACGGTATTACGTTTTTTCAGGATCTGGCAGTCATTATTATCACAGCCGGGGTGGTGAGTGTTTTATTTTATCGTTTTCGTCAACCCATCATCCTGGGCTATCTGGTGGCCGGCATGGTGGTGGGACCCCATTTGCTAAGTTGGAATATGGTAAAGGATGAAGCGACTATCCGGAGCATCGGGGAACTGGGGGTAGTGTTTCTGATGTTTGCGCTGGGTCTCCATTTCAGCCTCCGGCAACTGTTTCGAGTTGGGATTTCCGCATTGATTGTCGCGTTGCTGGAAATTTCAATCATGATCTCCCTGGGATATGGAGCCGGGCGTACCTTTGGCGGCAGTCCGATTGACAATCTGTTTCTTGGTGCGATGCTTGCCATTTCATCCACCACCATTGTTGTGAAAACCCTCCAGGAATATGGACTTCAGAAAGAAAACTTCACCAAACTGATTTTCGCGATTCTGATCATTGAAGATATTCTCGCCATCGTGTTGCTGGTTTTGTTATCCGGAATTGCCACCAGTGGCGCTTTCAGCATGTCAGCGTTTGGCTGGATGATCCTGAAACTCACCATGTTTTTAACCGGATTGGTGTTTATCGGTCTTCTGACCATTCCCCGCACACTCCGATATCTGGCAAAATTTCGCAATGATGAAATCCTGTTGATGGTATCGCTTGGACTTTGTCTGGGGGTGGCCCTCCTTGCTCAAAAACTGAATTACAGTGTGGCCCTCGGATCTTTCATTATTGGTGCTGTGATTGGCGAAACAAGGGAAGGTGGAAAGATTTCGACATTGATCATGCCCTTACGGGATATGTTCAGTGCCATTTTTTTCGTTACAGTGGGAATGCTTATCGATTTCAGTGTGATTTGGGACAATCTCGCCTTCATTGGGGTCCTGATCAGCATTGTGATTTTGGGGAAAACCACAGGCTGCACCCTTGGTTCCTTTTTGGTGGGTACCACTCCAAGAGATTCCTTGAAAATCGGTGTCAGCTTGTCCCAGATCGGGGAGTTTTCCTTTATCATCGCACAACTCGGACTCTCCCTTGGCGTCGTGAAACCAACACTGTATCCGGTCATCGTCGCGGTTTCTGTGGTGACCTCACTGACCTCGCCCTATCTGGTAAAAAACTCCCGGGGAATCGGTCTTGGCTTTGGAAAAATTATACCAAACGCCTTTCAGAATTCCCTGGTCCTGTATCATGAATGGATCACGGATATCTGGAAGAAAGACTTTTCCAAACAGAATTCCGCTGTTCAAAAAATCGTAAGGAGAAGCATACGTCTGATTGCGATTGATCTCCTTCTCAGCACAACCATTATCATGAGTATTATTGCCGCGGGTCGGTATTTTCAACCTGGAATTCTCCAGATTCCTGAATACCTTGGTGGAATGAATTCCGTGTTATGGCTGATTTCCATGATGATGGTTCTGCCCTTACTGGTGCATACCTTTTTCAAATTGAGAGCACTGACCATGATCTTTGTGGAAATGGGCCTGAATGAACTGAAACAAAAAGCTGTTCCCGCGTTTGTTCATGGGACGTTGAACACTACCCTCATGATTGTTTTTTCAGCGGTGCTGATTTTTTGGCTCTCTCTGGTCAGTCTGGCCATCTTGCCGCCATGGCCGGTACTCCTTGTTTTGGTTGTTGTACTGTTCCTGACCGCAAGTCTGTTACTGAAGCATTTTAACAAACTCTATACACGAACGGAACTCAGATTGTATGAAGTATTCGCGCACCATGTGGAAGTGGAAGCCGAATCAATTTCTGTTGCGGATCATCCACTGAAACAGGCCAATCTGAAACTGGTGCATATTCCTGAACAAGCGTTTGTTCATGGACGTCTGATCCGTGAATTAGCCATTCGAACCCAGACAGGAGCCAGTCTGGTGGGCATCACCCGTGGAGAACTCAACCTGATCAACCCTGACCCTGACGAGGAAATACATTCAGGAGACGATGTGTTGATCCTGGGAACTACCCAGCAACTGGAAGCGTGCACAACCTTGCTGAACAGTAAGGGCTTGCCTCAAAAACAGGCAAAACAGTATCCTTTTTAGACATATCCTGAAACCCTCTAATATCCCATTTCTGATAACATCGCCCATTCTTCATCCCAGCCATGAGCATTATAATATTCGCATCGTTTTACGTAAATTTTTGAAGGACGGTCTTCCGGAAAGATTTGCAGACATTTTTCAAACAGTGGCAAGGCCTCCTTGAATTCATGAAGATGATACAGGCTCACCCCTTCTTCAAAAAAATTACTGATACGCAATTTGGCATCCTTAATATCAAGCGGATCACCATTGATCACCTCCAGCACAGTCACCATTTTGTTTTTTCCCTTGGCTTTCACTCTGTCAAGGATACGAGTCTGAAAGTTCAGAGGTGTTTTAAGATTTAGCAGGATGTCTTCACTCACCAGAATTGTAGAACCATATAATTTATTCATACGCTCAATTCTCGATGCCAGATTGACGGCATCACTGATCACAGTGCTTTCCATCCTGTCAGATTCCCCGATGGTTCCCAGCATGAGCGGCCCCCTGTGAATTCCAATTCCGATCCGTATGGGTTGTCGTGCAGGCCTGTTTCTGGTCTGATTGTACACATTCAGTTCATAGAGCATATCAATTGCGCTCAACAGCGCATCATCCGCATCACCATCAAACAAGGCCATGATGGAATCGCCAATATATTTGTCTACAAAACCACTGTGATGGCGAATGACAGGAACAATTCGTTGCAAATACCCATTGATGAAATAAAAATTATCCTGGGGACTCATCTGTTCAGAGAGCGTGGTGAAGGAGCGGATATCCGCAAACAGAACAGTCATTTCTTTCTGAACATGGTCGCCCAATCGCAGCTCAGCAATGCTATTTTTTTCCAGGTGTCTTAAAAACTCTCTGGGCACAAATCGTTCAATCGCACGCAGAAGATCTGCCGTTTGTTCGCTTGTTTTCAGCGATTTCAATAAGCGGGATTTTCTGGAAAAGACCAGTGCCTTTCTTAATTTATGCTGAGTCCATTTGATCATTGACGCCAATCAGAAAAAATTGTTAAACCCAGCCTTACCTCTGGTGGGGAACCCTCCTTATCCCACCTCCGGTGGCTTGCCAACGAACCGTAGAAGGGCACCAGAGGTGCATTATGGAACGGTTCCCGATGAGACGTCAGGAACCAGAGTAATGTTAAAAAACTTTTGATCGGGTACTTAACTGTACCGGCTTAAACTTGGTAGCCCATCAAACGGAACCACTGCCCACATGCTTGTACACAGGTGTTTTCGTCACCCCGAAGGTAGCTTGTGTTGTCCGTCGGCTGTTCAGACCAGTGTTCCGCCGCAACTGCTGCCAGCACCGGCCGTGCAGCCAAAGCAATGGGAAGCAGTGGCAATTTCGGGTTGTCGATAATCATCAAAGGACTGAAGATCCCAGACAGAACGAACCTTTCCGCTCACGGGAATTTCCAGCATCTGATTAAAATCACAATCATAAAAATTTCCTTCCCATGAAATTGAAAGCAGACTCCGGCACATCAGTCCGGATACAGTACCTGGATTGAACGCGCTCAACAGCAGTGCCATGTAATCATCCCATTGCTGATGACGTTTAAGATCCTGTGCGAAACGGTTGATCGGCAGGTTCGTCATGGTGAATAACTGATTGAAGACGATGCCATAATTTTCTTTGAGAATATCTTTATATTGCTGTTCCAGTGTATGCTGAACTGGCGGCAAGGACGGCCCGCCCGGATTATAAACCAGATTGAGCGACAATCCTGAATCCGGTTGTCCATAGCCCAGTTCATTCAGTTTTCTGATGCCTTCAAGGCTTTTCCGGAAAACGCCTGTGCCGCGTTGTTTATCCACATTTTTTTCCAGATAACAGGGCATGGACGCAATGATTTCCACCTGGTGTTCCTTTAAAAAAGTACCAAGATCTTCTTGTCCTGCTTCGAGCAGAATCGTCAGATTGCAACGATCCATCACATGGCGCCCCAGTTTTCGTGCTTCACGAACCAGCGTGCTAAAATGCGGATTCAGTTCCGGTGCGCCGCCGGTGATGTCCACCGTGCGAATTTCCGGGGAAACCGCCAGCAGTTCCAGGATGCGGGTTACGGTTTTGAGGGCCATGCTTTCTGTGCGTTTGGGACTGGCATCCACATGACAGTGATGGCATGCCTGATTGCAAACACGACCCACATTCACCTGAATAGTGTGAAGCTGATCCCGTTGTAACAATTGCTGACAGTTAGAAACGACATGCCTGAAATCATAGGTTTGTGAAGCGGATACGGACTGGAAAGACGGCATATTCATGAAAGACTCCGGAGGTGTACAAATTTAATGTTGCTGTAAATTTTCTGGTGACGGCAACCGATTCAAGCCATTGCACGGTGTCATTCCGTGCTTGACACGGAATCCATCAGCGCACTCCTGGATCCCCGTTTTCACGGGGATGACATCGTGGCGGGCCACAGGGTTTCATCACCAAATTATTTACAGCAGGAATTTAATCAATGAGAAAACGGACTACACTGATACAAGTTGAATGAGCATAGGATTTTGACTGGACAATGAAAAGCGGTTATTACAGAAAATGAGAGACCAGTTCTTTCAGGGGTCCCATCTTCCAACCTTTCAGAATATGTGATGATATGCAAGAAATTCTGTCTCTCGAGGAATACCTTCGCCTTCCCATAAGGGAACGCATGTCCTATTACGAACATGAAGACCGTCCGCTCCACATCATGATGTCCCAACAGTTTTCAAGAGAATATCTTGAAGATCTGTTTGACTCTGCGGATATGATCAAACACATCACACGGAAACCCAATGGTTCTGAATTTCTGGGATCACTGCTCAAGCACAAACGGGCCATGCTGTATTTCACCCAACCCTCAACCCGAACGTTTTTATCCTTCCTGTCGGCGTGTCAGATTGTGGGTATGAGCACAGGTGAAGTGCGAGATCCAAATCTTTCTTCCGAGATGAAAGGTGAAAGTCAGGAAGATGGAGTGCGAACATTCAGCAGTTATTTTGACCTGATCATCATGCGCGATCCCAAACCCGGATTTTGCGAATATATTTCGTACCTGCTTGGTTTTACCGCACGAAATGTTCCTGTATTCAATGGCGGTAGCGGCAAGGATCAGCATCCCACACAAGCCATGCTGGATTTATATACCATGTACCGTTCTTTTCAGAACAATGGCGGAATTTCCGGAAAAACTTATGGCTTCGTCGGGGATTTGCTCCGTGGTCGCGCAGTGCGTTCGCTCATTTATCTGTTGTCCAAATATGAAGACATCGAGCTTTATTTTATCGCTCCCAAGTCTTTTCAAATTGCCCCTGACCTGGAACAGCATCTGGTGGACTGCAACATCAAGTATCACAAATCAGAAGATCTGGACCAATGTCTGCCTTCTCTGGATTGCGTGTATATGACTCGAATTCAGGATGAATATGATTTGTCAGGAGAATCCAAGCTGTTTGATTATTCAAAGTATCATTTGACTCCTGCGAATGTGAGTAAAATGAAAACGGATGCCATCATCATGCACCCGCTTCCCCGTCGCATGGAAATACATCCCTCTGTGGATGCCGATCCGCGAGCCATGTATTGGAGACAACTTCGTAATGGAATGTATCTCCGTGCGGCACTCATTCTACATGTCTTTCATATGGAAAAACGACTGCAGGAATATTGATATCAGGTTTTCAAGGAAAAGAAGGCTATGCGACCTATGCCCAATAAGGAGTTTCTTTCACAAAACATGGCGGCTTTGCTGGTGTATGGGCGCCCCCCCCTTGTTTTTGCAGGAATGATTTGCGCCATTGCGGTGATGCTGACGCACAATCCAATTATTTATACGTCAGGAGTGATCTGCCTGGTCATTGCCATGAGTTTTGACCTGGTGGATGGCTGGTTTTCTGCCAGGTATCGTCCCCATGCGAAATTGACCCACCTGGCAGACCGGATCATGGACAAGGTGATGTACTCCATGATTTTTCCTCTGGTTGCCACCGGGATGATGTGGCGCTTTCATTTTTATGATGCTGATAACCGTCAGGCTTTATTGCACACTGTGTTTGTGCTCATTCTGTGTGTCACGGTGCTGATTCGTGACAATTTCGCGCACTTCATGCGCAATTTCGCACTGAGGAAAGGGCATGAAGAAGAGATCCGCGAAATCCGGTTGTTGCGTACCATGATCGCTTCGCCTGTAAGCGCGATCCTGTATTCCTATGCGTTTTACATTCCGGAAGGCCCAAGTTCCACCATCTACAATTGGCTGACATGGTTGGGAAATGATCTGCCAATGCGGGGGTTGTTCTTTCTTGAAATCACTTTTCTGATCATCAATTTTGCGTCCATGGCCGGCTATTGCCGGAAATATGGAACCTATTGCCTGGATGAACTGTGTCTCGGGGATAATGTACTCAGGCGCAGAATTCTTTCGGTTTTCCCTAATTTTCTGACCGTGATGAATGCCATCATGGGCGTTCTGGCAATTTTCTTTGCCTATCAGGGGCGGATCCGGGAAGCGTATATGATTCTTCTCGGAGGGGCGTTGTTTGACAAACTGGATGGTGCCTTGGCCCGAAAACTGGGACTTACCACCCCGTCTCCCCAGCAGATCAATAAACACAAAAAGAAAAACGTCACCCTTGGCAGTATTCTGGATGATATTTCCGATGGCGTCAGTTTCTGTATTGCTCCGGGAGTGATTTTTTATGTGATCATGTCCAGACTTCCCTATGAATCCATCCAGAATCTGCCTTATGCCTGGATTGGCTTGCTGTATTCCCTGATGGGTATCTCACGGTTGATTTATTTCACAATAGATCCCACGCCGATTCCGGGATTTTTCAAGGGATTGCCCACTCCGGCCGCGGCTCTGTTCATCACGGCACCCTTGATTGTGCTCCAGCAACTCTCTATGGATCATGCGTTCTGGGCCGAACAATTCGCGCTGGCCTGTCTGGTTATTACAGGGGGGACAGCGATTCTGATGAATGCCTATCCTGTCAGATATATTCATTTTGGACGACTTATGAGCAGAAGACCCGGAGTCAGCAAATTCACGGTTATGCTGGTACTGGGATTTGTATTCACACCATATTTTGGACATGCGGCTTTTTTTTATTTGCTGTTGTATGTGCTTTCACCTTTGATTACATGGAGAGTCAGCCCCGATGTGGCTTCTCAGGAATCCAGGATCAAAACCACCCCATCCCGGTAAGACATGCCTGCTGAACATGATAGAGTTGTGAATCCGTTGCCTGAAGAGGAAGAGCAGGTCGAGCCTTCCCTCAGACCCAAACTTCTGAATGAATACATCGGACAACAGGATATCAAGGAAAACCTCGGCATCTATATTCAGGCAGCAAAAAAAAGAAAACAACCGCTGGATCATGTTCTGTTGAGTGGCCCTCCCGGTCTTGGAAAAACCACGTTGGCCAATATTCTGGCCTCAGAAATGGGAACCTTGTTCCGTTCCACATCAGGACCAGTGATGGAGCGGCAAGGGGATCTGGCGGCAATTCTCACCAACATGGAAGCCGGCAGTATCCTGTTTATTGATGAAATCCATCGGATGAACCGCGTTGTGGAAGAAGTGCTTTATTCCGCAATGGAAGATTTCACACTGGATATCATCATTGGCGAAGGTCCTTCCGCCAGAACCATCAAACTGGATCTGGCACGCTTCACTCTGGTAGGCGCGACCACACGCTCCGGTTTGTTGTCCAGTCCCCTGAGAGATCGTTTCGGTATCCAGTTCCGGCTTAATTTTTATAAACCGGAAGAATTACAGACCATCATCATCCGTGCGGCATCAATTCTGGGAATTGAAATCACCGATGACGCGGCCTTGAAACTGGCGAAACGTGCCCGGGGAACCCCCCGTATTGCCAATCGTCTCCTCCGACGTTGCCGGGATTTTGCGGAAATTAAAACGGCCGGAGTGATTTCAGACGCGCTACTGGAATATAGTCTGGAGCAAATGGGTGTCGATGAACTGGGACTGGATGATATGGACCGGCAGATTTTGAAAATCATTGTTGAAAAATTTGATGGTGGACCCGTTGGTTTGAATACACTGTCTGCGGCCGTGTCTGAAGAAAAAGACACCCTTGAAGATGTGTATGAACCCTATCTGCTGTTGCTGGGCCTCATACAGCGTACTCCCCGAGGACGCGTCGCAACCCGCAGGACCTATGAACATCTGGGAATTCCTGTGGATAACGCACAGCTTCAATATAATTTATTTTGAATCGTAAGAAATCCGAAGTATAGTCGAAAGTTATCAATAGACCTGACAGAATAATCCAGGCAATTGACCCCTCAGTATTGTGACCATGTTTGCCAGATGAAACACGGGTGAACACTAACGGAAATAACATCAAAAATATTTTACATTCATAAAGAGGAATTGTGACGACCTTACATGAAGAATGCGGAATTGCCGCAGTTTATCAACTGGATCAGGCCACGGCTCCCCCCGTCAATGTAACCGCCTATATTCCGGGAATGCTGCTTGATTTACAGAATCGGGGTCAGCTCAGCGCGGGGGTTACCAGTTATAATCCGAAGCGGGAAAGGCTCCTGCAAACCCATAAAGATCTGGGGAATGTCGGCCAGGCATTTAAAATGTACCATTCCTCCAAAGCCCAGCGACTGGTTGAAACCTTTTCCGGCACCGCTGCGATTGGTCATGTGCGTTATGCGACCAGTGGTTTGGAAGATTACAATTTTGCCCAACCCTTTGAGCGTGTTCATGGAAAAAAATGGAAATGGTTTTCCATTGCGTTCAACGGAAATCTGGCAAATTTTGAAACCTTGAAAGCACAGTTGATTGAGAAAGGCTATCACATCACTTACAACACCGATACCGAAGTGATGATGCATTACATCAACAAGGAATTGATCGGTGAGGAACCTAGAGGTTATCTTGAAATTTTTTCAGCGCTTGCAAAGGCTTTTGATGGAGCTTTCAATATTGCCTTTATCAATGGTATGGGCGACATGGTTGTCATGCGGGATCCGCGAGGAATCAAACCGTTGTGCTATGGCATCAAGGGAAACCTGTTGTTTGCGGCTTCAGAAAGTGTGGCACTGACCAGGTTGGGAATCATGGATTATACGGATCTCGAACCCGGAACCATGCTGATTGCCACCAAAGAGGGGTATCGGATCGAACGTTTCCATGAAGAAGTTCAGCATGCACGTTGCTATTTTGAATGGGTTTATTTTTCAAATCTGGCCTCAAACCTGGATGGTCGATCGGTTTACAAGGCCCGTCGTGCACTGGGGGAACAACTTGCTGACATAGAAGATATTCCTCCCGGTGACGATGTGCTGATTGTGCCTGTTCCTGAAACTTCAACGGTTGCGGCAGTCGCCTGTGGATTTAAACTGGGAATTCCTGTGATGGAAGGCTTGGTGCGTAATCGTTATGTCGGGCGAACGTTTATTGAAGGGGAAACCCGGCAAAGCCTGATTCTGAAAAAATTCACACCTATTCCGGAAATTCTGGAAAACAAACGCATCCTGCTGGTGGATGATTCCCTGGTCAGGGCTGTGACCCTCAAAACCATTATTCAGGATCTTTACAATCGGGGCCGCGTCGCAGAAGTTCATGTCCGCATTGCCTGTCCGCCAATATTGGCTCCCTGTTTTTATGGAATTGATATTCCAACCGTCAAGGAACTGTTTGCGACAAGTTACTGGAAACCCGGAGAACCACTGGAACTGTCGCCTGAAGTCCTTCTGGAAATGGCCCGAAAGATGGGCGCGAACAGCCTCAAATTTCTGACAATTCCCCGCTTGGCGGAATCCATAGGTTTCACCGACAAAGACCTGTGTCTGGCATGCGTCAATGGAGAGTATCCTACCCCTTGGGGGCGCTACAATTATCAAAAACAACTTCAGGATTATAAAGCAGGCAAATGATGGATAAAACAATACTTGATATTCTGGTTTGTCCCGAAACACGGACAGCACTTCAATTTGCGGAGGACTCATTGCTTCAGCAAATCAATGCCCGCGTTACGGAGGGCAAACTACTGAACCGCAAGGGTCAATCTGTGACCCGGAAACTGGGGGCAGGACTGTTGCGGCTTGATGAGCGGTTTCTGTATCCGGTGTTTGATGATATTCCAGTGATGCTCATCGATGAAGCAATCCCGTTGAATCAATTGAAACAATAGTTTATTAAGAGGTTGTTCTATGAGTACAATGATTTCTGAAGTTTATGAAGCGTTCAAGGAAGCTGGAGCTTCCGATGAAAAATCAAGAAAAGCCGCAGAAGCCATTGCTAACTACGAAAACCGTTTTGCTAAAATCGAGGCCGATTTATTAGTCATAAAATGGATGTTAGGACTTATTCTGGCTGGTGTTGTTTCATTAGTCGCAAAATCTTTTTTTTCTTAATTGAGACAGAAAATGCTTGTATTTGACACCTTAGCGTTTGCTGAACGACTGCAAAAAGTGAATTTCACCAAGGAACAAGCCAAAGTTCTGACAGAAGAATTCAGGGAACTTCTGGATGAAAATCTCGCTTCAAAACGAGATCTGAAAGAGACAGAAACCGGGTTGCGACACGATTTGAAAGAAATGGAAATCTCGTTGAAACGTGACATGAAAGAAATGGAAATCTCGTTGAAACGTGACATGAAAGAAATGGACGTGTCGTTGAAACGTGACATGAAAGAAATGGACGTGTCGTTGAAACGTGATTTGGCAACAGTTGAAACTAGTCTGAAACAAGACATGAAAGAATTAGAAATCAACACGAGACGTGATTTAACAGAAGTGCAAACTGGTCTAAAACGAGACATGAAAGAACTCGAAATCAATTTAAAACACGATATTGCGGAAACCAAAGCAGACATGATCAAATGGATGTTTGGCGTTGCAGGCATCCAGCTTACTTTAATTGTAACCCTGCTGAAATGGGTGCTCGAAAAAGGGTAATCCGCACTGATCGTGAGACCATGTTTATTTAACTCAGGAAAACTCAATTTTCATACCATGACCATCTTGTTCAACATGATTTTCCCCACCACGCCATTTGACCACTTTTATTCCCTATTAATATTCACTGATTTATCCAGGAGTCATTTATGAGTTCAGTATTGATCGTAGGAACCGGCGGAGTTGGAAGCGTTGTGGCTCACAAATGCCACCAGATCCCCTCTGTTTTTTCTAAAATAACGCTGGCCAACCGGACTTTGTCCAAAGCCGAGGCCATAAAACAAGCGATTGGGAACCCCAAAATTGATACGTATCAGGTCGATGCGGACAACACAGCCGAATTGATCCAGTTGATCAACAAGGTCAAACCTGAACTGGTGATCAATACCGCGTTGCCGTATCAGGATCTATCCATCATGGAAGCTTGTCTGGCAACCAATGTACATTATCTGGACACGGCGAATTATGAACATCCGGATGAAGCAAAATTCTGTTACGCACCCCAATGGGCCTTGCATGAACGCTTTGAACAGAAAGGCTTGATGGCCTTGCTTGGTTGCGGGTTTGATCCGGGTGTGACCAATGTTTACTGTGCTTACGCCAAAAAACACCATTTTGATGTCATGCACACCATTGATATTCTGGATGCCAATGGCGGCGACCATGGTCAGGCGTTTGCCACCAACTTCAATCCGGAGATCAATATCCGTGAAATCACTCAGGAAGGTAAATATTATGAAAACCGGGAATGGAAAACCACCCCGCCCCTTTCTGTGCATGAAACATTCGATTTTCCTGGCATCGGCCCCAAAGAAAAATATCTTCTGTATCATGAGGAACTGGAATCTCTGGTCAAACATTTTCCAGAAATCAAACGCCTCCGGTTCTGGATGACTTTCTCGGAAAAATACCTGACACATCTCCGTGTATTGCAAGCGGTTGGCATGACCGCCATCAAACCAGTGAATTACGAGGGACATCAGATCATTCCGATTCAATTTTTAAAAGCGGTATTGCCCGAACCTTCCTCTCTTGGACCACTGACTAAGGGGAAAACCTGTATCGGTTGTATCATAGAAGGCGAGAAACATGGCAAACCCGTTAAATATTATGTGTACAACATCTGTGATCATCAGGAATGCTATCAGGAAGTTGGTTCCCAGGCAATCTCCTACACCACCGGTGTTCCGGCCATGATTGGCGCCAAAATGATGCTGGAAAAGAAATGGACCGGTAAAGGTGTGTTCAATGTGGAACAGTTCAATCCGGATCCCTTTATGGAAGACCTGAATCGCTACGGATTGCCCTGGACTGAAACATGGCTTTGAGCTGGAGTGCTTATGACAATTGATATTCAACAAATTCCAACGCCCTGTTATGTTTGTGATGAAGCCCTGCTCCGGAAAAATCTGGAAATTCTGAAACAGGTTCAGGATCAGACAGAATGCAATATTCTGCTCGCACTCAAGGGTTTTTCCATGTTCAGTACCTTTCCCATTGTGCGGGAATACCTCAGGGGAGTCGCGACGAGTTCTCTGAATGAAGCCCGTCTGGGGTTTGAGGAATTCGGGGGCATGGTCCACATGTACACACCCGCCTATAAAGAATCAGAGTTTTCTGAGATCATGAACTATGCGGACCATCTGGTGTTTAATTCGTTTGAGCAGTGGAAACGCTTTCGACCGCTGGTTCAACGTTCCGGGAAAAAAATTGAATGCGGGATCAGAATCAATCCTGAACATTCCGAAGTGACCACCGAAATTTATGATCCGTGTCAAAAATTTTCCAGGATGGGTGTGACACAATCCCAGTTTGATGAACAGTCAATGGGGGGATTGACCGGCATTCATTTTCATAATCTTTGTGAAAAAAATTCTGATTCTCTCGAGCGAACCTGGACTGTGGTTGAAAAAAAATTCGGTCATCTGTTTTCGAGACTGGAATGGATCAATCTCGGTGGTGGTCATCATATCACACGCTCAGATTATGACCTTGAACGACTCTGCCGTATCATCCGGAATATTCGAAAAAAATATGGTCTGACCGTGTTTCTTGAACCAGGGGAGGCGATTGCGCTCAATGCCGGGATTCTGGTCGCATCGGTCATGGACACGATGCATAATGGCATGGATATCGCTCTGCTGGATGCGTCAGCCACAACTCACATGCCGGACGTGCTGGAAATGCCTTATCGTCCCACGATTGTAGGTGCCGGAGTTCCCGATCAATATCCCTATCTGTATCGTCTGGGGGGCACAACCTGCCTTTCCGGTGATATCATCGGTGACTATTCCTTTCCTCAGCCCTTGAAACCCGGTGACAAACTGGTGTTTGAGGATATGTTGCATTACACCATGGTTAAAAATACCACATTCAATGGCGTGGAACTGCCTTCCATCGCGATCTGGACAAAAGAGGGAAAACTGGAAGTGGTCAGAAAATTTGGCTATGAGGATTATCGCAACAGGTTGTCCTGATCAGGAGAGCACTTCAAAACCAACAAACGTGAGGTCATCGTTAAAATCAGAAAAACCGGCACCATCAAAGCCAATGACCCGTGTCGGGTCAAAGCCGGTATACTGATGAGCAAACTCGATCATTTCAGGCAAGATTCTATTCAGGGCAAAGGTGTGTCGTTGACTTAAAAAATCATAGAAAGCGTTTTTTCCCCAGAGTTTTCCTTCGTTGTTGGCAATCTCCAGAATTCCATCGGTATAAAAGAGCACTTTGTCCCCAGGTTCCAGAGTGAGCTGTCTTTCATGATAAATCACATCGTTGCTTGAAAACACACCAACCATTGTTCCGATTGTCGTAACCGGATGAATCGCATCGGTATTTTGATGCAGAATCACGGCTGGAGGATGCCCCGCGCCACAGTATGATAAAACATGGCTGTGAGTATCATAAACCGCATAAAAAATGGTGGCGAATTTACCATTTTCCAGTTTCTGGTAAAGGCGCTCATTGGTCAAACGCATCACCTGGGAGGGCGAAGCTCCTGTCATGGCACTTTCCTGAAACACGACTGAAACCATGAAGGATATGAGCGCCGCAGATATTCCATGCCCTGTCACATCCCCGACGACAATTCCAAAACAGCCATTATCCAGATCCAACACATTGTAAAAATCGCCGCCAACCTGCGACATGGGCAAATAGGTCGAGGAGAATTGAATGGCAGGATGAACGGGTAAGGTTTGTGGCATTAAAAACAGTTGGGTTTCACGGGCCTGTTCGAGTTCCTCCAGCATTTGTTTTTGTAAACGATGCACATCTTCGATTGTGGTTTGATAGGTTTGCTCCACAAATTTTTGCAGTTCCATTTCCTGTTTCAGTTCTTCATTGTAGAGCCGAGTGGTTCTCAACGCCCCCTGAATCTGCTGGAACATTCTGATATTTTTAACAATCGACAAGGTCATTCGTGCGATGTTCCTGATAAAGTCCAGATCGTCCTCCTTCAACACGATCGTTCCAACCGGACAGGACAGGTTGATGACCCCTAACGTCTGCTGTTTATCCGCAAGGGGAATACACAACAAAGTTCTGGGAACATCGTCAGGACTCATGATGTATCGGGGATCATCAAAGGTATTGGGCACCAGGATCATTGTTTGGGTTTGTGCCGCAAAGCCGGCAATGCCCTGCCCCTGTTTAAACGTTCTGGGTTGAGCGGGACCTGTCAGCGTATCATGGAATACTGCTGATGATTCATCCTGCATCACAAAATGAATCCGGCATTCCAGGGTATTTCCGGAATCCATCATGTATGCGGAACTCCAATTCATTCGGGTTCGTGTGTACAGAATTTTCAGGGTGTTTTTTAATACTTCTTTTTCGAGTTGAATACTGCCCAGAACATCCCCGGCAATTTTCAATGTTTCAAGTTCAGTTGATTTTTGTTGAAGCAATTGATTCGTCTGTTGAAGATGCCACCAAAGACGTCCGAATTCATCATTCCTTTCAAGAATTAGTGGTTTGTGTGGAAATTTGTTTTCTCCAAGCAAAACCGCTGAATCCTCGAGAGCCTGTAACACGGAGGTCAGTTGAGTTCCCCAGTAGTGTCCTCCAGTTGCGATCAGAACAGCAAATATCCCCCAGATCGTGATTCCTGTGAAAATCATTCGGTCTGAAATCGCCACATTGAGTTTCAACAGCATTGTGAAACCTGCGGCAGAACCCAGCAGAAAAGCCGCAATTCCAAATAATAGTATTTTTTGTTTAATGGAAATCCACATAAAACCCGCGGGTTGGTTGATCTCTATGTTTAAAACGTTCAAAAAATAACAGGGATAACGTGCCCCACGGGACGTACAAGGCTGTTAAGTTAAGAAATTACCTGTGAGTAAATCCCCCTTTTCAAAGGGGGCATGGGGGATTTAAAGCTCAGAATAACATCCCCCTATCCCCCTTAAGCCAAGGGGGAATTGGTGCCAGTGCCTTCACAGGGCATAACTTAACCGACGTGCACGGGACGTAGGTCACGAGCAAACTTTTACTACTTATTTTTTGCCATTCCTTATCCTGTATGTGTGAGTGTCACACATGAGGGCAAGAATCAATCAGATATTGAACGCAACAAAGGGATAAACCCAACCCCTTAGACAAACTCCTTCAGAAAATCATCCAGGGCCTGCATGGTGTGGGTGTAGCATAATTCCATTTGTTGCCAAAGCTCAGGCAAGGGATCAGGAGTTACAGAATCAGGCAGATGTTGGAGCTGGTTGAGCAAATCTGACAATTGTTTCGCGCCCAGACATAAAGCCGCACCTTTGATTTTGTGCGCAATCGTCCTGAGTTGGGAACGATCTTCACTCTTCAGAAACTCCGGGTAGGAGGCGATGACCTCTTCCATTTGCTGCCGCAACATCGTCTGCATGACCTGAAACCCTGACGCGTTTGTGGTAATCTTAAATTCCTCCAAGAGTTCTGAATCTAGCAACTCGAGCTCTTCAGGGGATGGTTCGACCGCCATGGATGAGGGCTTCGGCGTTTTCATAGGGAGTCCCTCATAATTTACGATTTCAATATTTTTGTGGTGAGCGTAGTCCTTCAAAACATTCACCACCGTTTTAATCGTGATGGGTTTGCTGAGATAGGCATTCATTCCGGCCTCCAGGCATTTTTCCTTATCTCCGGGTAGGGCATTGGCTGTCATTGCAATGATCCGGGGCCTGGTTGCTGAGGGGAGCGTTTTGACAAGTTGTCGTGTTGCTTCGAGTCCATCCATTTCAGGCATTTGCACATCCATGAAAATCAGATCATAGTTTTGCTGTTGTGTGACACTCAGCACTTCCAGTCCATTCGTGGCCAAATCCGCCTCATAGCCCAGTTTTTTCAAAATCATCAGTGTGAGTTTCTGGTTGATGGGGTTGTCTTCCGCCAGCAGGATTTTCAGGGGGAGTTTTTCCGCCATTTGAGAATCTGCCGTTTTTTCATCCGTTTTGGGGTGGGAAATGATGATCGGAGTTTCGTGAACTGCTGTCAGAAACACAGTGAACGTCACCACAGACCCCTGCCCCTGAACACTTTCCATGATGATGTTTCCGCCCATCATTTCCACCAGCCTTTTGGCGATCATGAGTCCAAGTCCTGTGCCGCCAAATTTACGGGTGGTTGACACATCCACCTGGGAAAATTGTTGAAACAGCAGGTTGATTTTATCAGGCGCAATCCCGATGCCGGTGTCTCTCACCCTGAACAGCAGTTCCACACGGGGTTCTTCTGACAACCTGAGACCCGTCAACTGTTTAAGTTCAACAGTAACCACAACCGCGCCGCTGCTTGTGAATTTCACAGCATTGCCCAGAAGATTGACCAGAATTTGCCGAAGGCGTGTCACATCTCCTGAAACGATGGCGGGAACCCCCGGTGAAATTTCAGCATGGAGATCAATGTGTTTATCCACAGCTTTGGCTTCAAGCAGCATCAAACTGCTGTCAAGCAGATCATGAATCAGAAACGGCGCATCCTCGAGGGTCATGTTGCCTGCATCAATTTTTGAAAAATCGAGAATGTTATTGATCAGCGAAAGCAGATGCTCGCCGCTCAAATGGATCGTTCGGGCATATTCACGTTGTTCCAGGGTCAGTGGAGTTTCCATGAGCAGACTGGTCATGCCGATCACACCATTCATCGGGGTCCGGATTTCATGACTCATGCTGGCCAGAAATTCAGCTTTGGCCCGTGACGCCTGTTCTGCCGCATCCCGGGCCTGTTTCAGATCTTCCTGATAGCGGATATGCCCGGTGATGTCTTCCAACACCCAGATCACGCCCTGCTCCAGGTTGGCCGGATCAATCGCCTTGCCATTCATGCGCACCCAGATCAGCGTTCCATCACCCCGAAGCATCTGTTGCTCCGTATCAAAAACTTCCCCGCGTTCGAGCACCGGACGGGAATCGGAGTCAAATTGTTCAAACGCTGCCGACGAGGGATACATTTTTCGGGTGGAATGGTTTTCCATTTCTTCTCTGGGATACTGGAATATCTCCAGGCATTTGGGGTTCACCCAGCGTATCACCCGATCAATGACGAGTGAAATCCCGACATTGGCCGTGTCCGCGACAAACCGGAACCGGGCCTCACTTTCCTTGAGTTGGAGTCCTTCTTCCTTCAGTTGTTCGGTCATGGCGTGGGCGATTTTCTGTGCCCGCCGGTTGATGAAATTCAGGGAGTAAATGACATAAAACAGCAACAGGTCAATCAAACTGCCGGCCAGCGCCACAAACAGCGGTTGTCTGGTTTCGCCCTCACTGACAATCCCCGGATGCGAATTGAAATACAGTTTCCAGGTTCGTCCCTGAATGTTGAGGGTTATCAGTTTGCGCAAATAGGACGCCTTGTGCTGTTCCAGCGAATCCAACCGGGTATTGGTGTCAAACAAAAGTGTTTCGGGATTCATGTCCTCCCCGTCAAAAATTTCAAAATCAATTTCAGTATCCCCCGTTCCTAAAATTCCATGCATGAGATCACCGGCCCTGAACGGCGAATACACCCACCCACTGAAGTGGGCTCGACGTGCTTCAAGGGTTGAGGGAACACTCCGGGTACGATAGGTCGGAATATACATCAGAAAACCTTTTTGAACGGCCTCACTGGTTTCCTGGACCAGTGTGATGATCCCTGAGGTTGCCGCAACGCCTTCGTCCCGGGCACGGGACATCGCCCTTCTTCGTGTTTCATTGGACCACATGTCATAGCCGAAGGCCCGTTGATTGCGCCAGTCGAAGGGTTCCAGATAGATGATCGCACTGTAGAAATCCCGGACTCCTTCAGGTTTGATGGTGTATTCGGGAAAGCCCTCCGCACGGATGGACGCTATGTGTTGTTCCCTGTCTTCGGGTCTGACTGGAATGCTGAAACCGATCCCCTGTATTCCCGGCCAATGCCGGTTGATGTTTAAGATTTTCACATATTCCGCCCATTCTTTGCGGGAGACGTGCTCTGAAGACGCGAACAAACCGGCGCCTCCCCACAGAACCTGTTCATAAATTTCCAGGCGATCCTCAATGGCAGTGGCAATCTCATGGGAGCGTAGATTGAACCGTTCAGCAATCCGCTGTTGGACCGAGGTGGAGGTGAAATAATAAGCCCAGATTGTGGCGAGGATGGAGGAACCCAGAATGAGCCAGGCCAACAGTGGATTATGCAGGATGTTCAATAGCCGCTGTTTTTTATTGACCAGCAATTCATCGGTTTGATTCACGGGTATGGTGTCCATAAAACCTGTTCCATAATTTTAAAAAAAACCTGTTCTGCCGGGCATAAGTGCCCGACCCTAAATCTTTAACTATTTTTTCTGGTTCCCTACCTCTGGTGCACGTCTGTTAAGTTAAGAAATTACCTGCGAGAAAATCCCCCTTTTCAAAGGGGGCATGGGGGATTTAACGCTCAGAATAACATCCCCCTAACCCCCTTAAACCAAGGGGGAATTGGTGCCAGTGCCTTCACAGGACTTAACTTAACAGACGTGTACCTCTGGCGAGGAACCTTCCTCTTATTCTTTTGCCATTCGTTAATTCAATTCAATCTGCAATTTTTTTAATTCAGACAGCGTTTCAGTGTAGCACTGTTCCAACGCTGTCAGAAGTTCGGGCAGGGGATCAGGAATCACTCCTGATGGCATATTTTGCAATTGTTGAAATAACTCTGTCAAACGGATGGCACCCAGGCTTGAAACTGTGCCTTTGAGCTTATGGGCGATACGTTTAATGGGGGTCCGATCAGTCTTCTGGATGAAATCCTGAAAATCCTTGATGGCTCCGGTGACCTGCTGTTCAAAGATTTTGAGCATCTCCTGAAATAATTCACGATCCATTTCTAAGAGAAGTTCCTTGATGTAGACCGGATCCAGCAAACCCATGGATGGGGTTCCGGAAAGAGTTGGTTGTTCTGGCAAAGCAGAAACACTGTTGTTCAGGGTGGAAACACCGGAAATATCACCTGATACCACGTCGAAATGTGTTTCACCTTCCTGATTTTTCATGAAATGCAGATGGAGCATCCTGGCCAGATCACGCAGTCGTATGGGTTTACTCAGGTAGTCATTCATCCCGGCCTGCAAACAAATTTCCCTGTCTCCCGGCAGAGCATTGGCTGTCATCGCGATGATCCATGGACGCTCTGCGCTGGATGTTTGGGCCACAATCTGTCGAGTGGCTTCCAGACCATCCATTTCAGGCATCTGGACATCCATGAAGATCACTTCATAGTGCTGTTGACTGACACACTTCAACACCTCCGGTCCCGTGGTGGCAATGTCCGCGGAATAGCCGAATTTTCCAAGCATGCGCAGGAACAATGTTCTGTTGATCGGATTGTCTTCAGCCACCAGAATCCTGATTGGCATTTTTTCCGCCAATTGGGGATCTACAGTTTTTTGTTCCATATGCCTGGAATAATAGTCCCTTGTCAGCGGCAATGATCCTGAAGGCAAGGCACGCAAAGGCACCATGAAAGAAAAGATGGAACCTTTTCCGGGAGTACTCTCCACCCGCATTTTACCCTTCATCAATTCTACCAGTCCTTTGCAAATGGTCAGCCCCAGGCCGGTGCCGCCATATTTGCGGGTTGTCGAAAAATCTTCCTGGGTGAACGCCTGGAAAATATGCTCAATTTTTTCAGGCGCAATACCAATTCCGGTATCCTGAACACTGAACAGTAGTTCCGCACGGGACCCCTCACCCCCTCCCTGAGAGGAAAGCTGTTCTAATTCCACAGAAACCACCACCACCCCTTTCTCGGTGAATTTCAGGGCATTGTCGATGAGATTGAGCAGGATCTGTCGCAGACGTGTGACATCGCCTGTCAGGAACCGCGGAACCATTGGTGAAATATTTAACCGCAAATCAATTTGTTTGGTCTCCGCTTTGGAAATCAGTAATTCCAGTGTATTTTCCAGCAGTTCATTGACCTGGAAGGGAATTTTCTCCAAGGTGATGTTGCCGGAATCAATTTTTGAAAAATCCAGAATATTGTTGATCAGGGTCAGCAGGTGCTCTCCGCTCAAATGAATGGTCTGGGCGAATTCCTGTTGTTCACTGGTCAATTCTGTTTCCATCAGCAGGCTGATCATCCCGATAACCCCGTTCATCGGTGTGCGGATCTCATGGCTCATGTTGGCCAGAAATTCTGATTTTGCGAGGTTGGCGCGTTCCGCGAGTTCTTTGGCCGTCTGCAATTCTTCAGTCCTTGAGGCGACCAGTGCTTCCAGATGATGCTGATGTTCTTGAATTTCCAGTTCCCGCTGATCCATCGCTTTTGCCAGATCTTCCAGTTCATCGCCGGTGCCTACAGGCGCAAAATGCGAGAGTTCATCCTTGTTGGCCAGCCTTGTTTTAGTCCAGAGTCGCAGAATGGGTTGGGCGAGGCTCTGTCCGAGATAGCGAGACAGGCCAACAGCAAACAGCACCAGCACCACACTCGCCAGCAGCAACACTGAAAGCAATTTCCAGAGGATGCGCAGGTATTCTTTTTTCAAGGCACCCATTTCAAACCGGATGTTCAATTGATGCAGGTTGGGCATCGTTTCATCTGCGCTCATTATCAGGGTTTTATAAGCGATTTCAGGATTGTACTGATAGGTATAAATCGTTTGCAGGGGAGTCAATACACGATAAAAACCTGTGGTCGTCGTTGGCACACTCCTGCTGATCAGATCATCCATATGAAATTCGGCAATCAGCGCGCCGATGGGCGTGTGATAATAATCAATGGATTTCACCATAATCAACCGTTGTGAATCCTGAGAAAGTCTGGTGAGTGTCTGGCCTGTCTGTAGCGTTGGACGAAGGTAGAGTTCTGTTTTGTAATCGGGTGGTTGACTGAGACTGCTTGCAAACAGATTGCCTTCAAAATCCACAAGTGTGACTGAATCCACCCCCTGGGCCTTGTTGAAATTCTGAATGAGTTTGGCCAGATATTCGCTGTTGTTGTCAGAAACCGCCAAACTGTTGACGATAAAGTGGTTTTCACTGAAGTTACCGAGATTTTCCTGGAGATAAACCAGTCTCTGCTCCATGGAAATCAGGGAATGCCGGGAACGTGATTCCAGCAGATGTTGCAATTCCTGCTGGATCGAAAGAAAGGCGATAATCGCCACAATCAGGATGAGGGAACTCATCATGCCCGTCACGGTCAAGGTAAAGGTCCGGGTGATGCGTTGTCTGATGCTGGTAGTCTGAAAATAGCTGAAGGACATGTTGTTTCTCAATGGTTCAGAATCGTGTAAAAAATACCCTGTAAAATTTCAAAAAATATCTTCTGCCTGAAACCCGTCTCTACCATCTGTAAACCCAATGTCGTCAACTTAAGGCGTTCTTCGCCGGGGAATCCCCCTTTTCAAAGGGGGCATGGGGGATTTAACGCTCAGAATTACATCCCCCTAACCCCCTTGAACCAAGGGGGAATTGAAACACAGCACCGTTCAGAATGCTTAAGTTGATGACATTGTCTGTAAACCCCGTCTCTACCACCAGATTTATCTATGGCCAACGGGAACAATCGCTCCCGATTTATCAAACTCTGCCAGAAAATAATGTTCAGGATTCAATCCGTCATGCTGCGTGGCAGTGAAGGCCGGTGCATAGCGTTGAACGACGCCATCATACGGAGGCAGGTTTTCCAGCGCATCCCTTATTTTGGAACGTTCGAGTGTACCGGCCTGCTTGATCGCCAGGGCCAGCAAATGAATCAGATCCCAGGCATGAGCGATGCCGACAGGTGCCTCGATTTTTTCAGCGTCAGCAATTTCATATTTTTTCAGATATCGGGTTTTGAGGTCCTCAGCCCGTGGGTTGAGGTGTGTCAGAAAGGAAAAGGTCTGAATAAACTGGAAGGGCACTTTCTCAAGATCCTGATGGGCTTCTTCCCAAAAATTTCCTCCGGTAATTCCCCAATGAGAAATGATTGGCAGAATGTTTTTTTGACGGGCCATGTTGTGCACAATGGTCACGCCTTCAGGCGCGTTGGCAATCAGCAGAATCACATCGGCCTGAGCCGCTTCGATGCGTTTGAGTTGAATGGACATGTCAGGTTCTCCATTGTTGAACCACTCAATCGCTGCCGGTTCGATCTGTCTTGCGTTCAAGGCCTCCTGAAGGGCCTTTTGATTGCTCCGGCCCCAGAGATTGTTGTTCAGCAGCAACGCCGGGCGTTTATAATTTTTTAAGGCTTCCGCGACAAGAAAAGGCCCCACGTATTTGTCATTGGCGGAAACACGAAACACATAGCCCGGAGAATCCTTTTGTTCCGTCAAGCCGGTTGCGGCGCCCCACGGGCCCAGATAAATCAGTTGGTTCTGATGAATGGTTTCCATTCCCAAAAGTACGATTTGACTGTGCAATCCACCCAAGACCGCAACCAGGTTGGGCAAAGTCGCAAAATATCTGATATTTTCCAAACCAATCGCGGCCACACCCGAATTGTTCCGCACAACCAGTTTCAGCCGTTTACCCAGAACACCTCCGTGATGGTTGATGTCCTCAATCGCCAGTTCCGCGCCTCGCTGGATCGCGATGCCGGATTGTGCGGAACCCGCAATCATGTCGGCATCCAGGCCAATGAGAATTTCATTGTTGAGCAGACGTTCTTTCTTTTCCACCAGCAGTCTGGTCAGTTCCAGAAATTCGCCGCCGACTTTACGATACGAATCAATCACCGGCATCAGGGCCTGCTGAAAACGGGCTTTTTCCTCTGTGGTGAGTTCATAAACCTGTGTGCCATGAGCCCGTATCGTTTTAAGCTGTTCTGTTTCCCTCTTTAAAATTTCCTGCCGTTGAAAGCCGGTCAGTTCCACGGCTGTTTCCACAAGGATCTTCTGCAAATCCCCGGGCAGGGTGGTCAATATTTTATTGCTGAAACACAGGGCCTGCGCCAAATAGGCATGATTGCTCAAAATGAGATATTTCTGGATTTCATAAAATTTCATTCCGGCGATGGAGCCAATTGGATTTTCCTGTCCGGAAACATTGCCATCACTCAAGGCACTGTAGGTTTGACTGAAGTCAATCGGGATTGGAACCGCACCCAACAGCCTGTATTGCTCCATGAGCAACGGGCTTTTCATGACGCGGAAATTCAGTCCCCTGAAATCTTCCGGACGATGAATCTCCTTATTGGCTGTGAATTGCTTGAAACCGCTTTCCCAGAAAGTGGGACAGGTCAAACCATGAGCATTCAACAGCTTTGATAACAACTGCCCCGGTTCACCATCCAGCATTTCATAAAGCTGTTCCCGATTTTTGAAAAAAAAGGGCAAATCGGGGTATTGCACGGCAGGTTCCAGGAAGCTCATCTTGGCCGTAGGAGGCAGAGAAATCGCCAGAGTTCCAGCCAGCAAACGCTCTATCATCTGTTCATCAGTCCCCAGAGACTGATTGGGGAAAACCTCAACGACTATGTTCCCCCGGCTTTTATAATTCACAATATCCGCAAACCGCAGGGCGGCAATATGCTGGGCACTGTCTGGAGCCATATCATGCCCGAACTGAAGGTGAAATGGCTCCGGTGTTCCAGTAAGTTTCTTTTCTTTCAGGTCTGTACTGCCGGTTATCCAATTCAGTTCCAGAACGAGCAGAAACAACACAAATATCGCGGTAATTCCCGACAGGAGGTGCTTTTTATTCATAATTTTTCCATGAAGAAACAATTGGTGAGGCGAGGTTCATGAACCACCCAATGACTGCGGTCACACTACTTCGAGACCAACCAGGGTTACATCATCTTCAAAGGTGTCTTTTCCCGAAAAATCCCGCAAATGGTTGACCAGTTGATCCAGCAGGATCTCCATTCGCTGATCGGCATGACGCAATAAAAAATGTTTCAGATTGAGCACACCGAACATTTGCTCTTTTTCATTGAAAACTTCAGTGATTCCATCGGTATACAGCAAAATTTTATCTTTAGGCCGCAAGTCGATTTTACATTCTTCATAATGAGCGATTTCATGCGAAAACAGGCCAATCCCCAAACCTCTGGTTTTGAGGTGTAAAATTTCGTTGGTTGAGGGGCGGATCAACAAGGCCGCGGGGTGTGCCGCTGACGTGTAGGTGAAACTTTGAGTGTCAGGATCATAAATCCCATAAAACATGCTGGCAAAGGAACCCTCTGGCAATTTATTGAAAATGACGCCATTCACCCAGTCCAGAGCCATTTTCGGTGAACGCAAGCCCGGCGAGAAATATTTGAAAATGCCCGACACCATAAAGGAAATCAAGGCCGCGGAAATGCCATGGCCGCTGACATCCGCAATCAGGAAACCGAAGTGTGTTTCATCCACTTCAAACACATCATAAAAATCACCACCGATCCGGGACATGGTCAGGTAGCGGACGGTCACGTTCATTCCAGGCACTTCGGGCAGTTCTTTTTGTAAAAGAGCGTGTTGCATTTCTCTGGCTTGTTCCAGCTCCTGTTGCAGGAGCCGCTGTTGCTGGAACCGTTGTAAATTGCCCAGCACTCTGGCACGGAATTCCTGAAGGATGAACGGTTTGACGATATAATCCGTTGCCCCCAGTTCGAAAGCCCTGATTTTTTGTACAGGCTCCTGATGCGCCGTCAGAAACAAAATGGGTATCTCTTTATACTGTTTTATTTTCCGGATCTGTTCAATCAGTTCAAAGCCATCCATTTCAGGCATTTCCAGATCCGTCACAAGCAAGGACACATTTTGTGCTTCAAGCACCTTCAACGCTTCAACTCCGTTGCTGGCATTGAGAAGCTCCACCGTGCAATCGGCCTCAACTTTCATGGCGGAACGAATCCTCAAATGTATCATGGGATCATCGTCAACCACCAGGATCTGGCATGGATCTTTTCGCATGTTATCCTTCAGGCATGTGATAAAAAATTCGTAAGCGTTCAGCTTACTGTGAAAATCCCCCTTTTCAAAGGGGGTTGGGGGATTTAACCCTCAGAATTACATCCCCCTAACCCCCTTAAACCAAGGGGGAATTGGTTCACAGTACCATTCTGGATGCTTAAGTTGATGACATTGATGGTAGGCGGGGATTACATGCCCCGCAAACGCCAAACATCGTATTTTTGACGGGCACATAGTCCCGTCCTACCAAAGAAGTGAACAACCCTGATTATCCGCCCATGAGCGCACTGAACACCTGTAATTGCGCGTTGAACTTTCCTGTATCTCCTGTCCGGGACGCGGTTGAAAGTTGTTCAGCGTATTTGCGCAATAGTTCTGACTGATGGCTGTCTGCTATTATTTGCAGAATCTGGACAAACGACTCAAGATCCTCCCGTTGCGGATGGTTTACCAGGGAAGGCCAGACGGCCTGAAATTCTTCCCGGATCTCCTGTTGCAAGACCTTGGGAAGTCGGGTGAGATCTAGGGTGTTGGCATCATCAGCACTGTTGCCGGTATGGGTAAGAATGGTGTGGATCGTTTTGATCAGTAATTTGGGTGAGATGGGCTTGAACAGATAATCCGCGCACCATTGTTTCAATTGTTCCGATTCTTCCTTCAGAGCGGAGGCGGTCAGAATGACAATCGGGATATGGGAAGTCTTTGGATTTTCCTTGATCAAACGGGTCGCCTCAATGCCATCCATGCCGGGCATGTGAACATCCATGAGAATCAGATCCGGCAATTCCGCTGTTGCCTGATTCACCCCTTCGTAGCCATCCACGGCCTCCAGACAGGTGATGGGATATTTATGCAGAAATCCGCGGATCACCATTCGATTGGGTTTATTGTCATCGACAATCAAAACCGTGGCCTTCGGCAAATCCATGTCCCTGGCTGGTTGCGTTTCTGTGGGAGTCTCCAACTTGGCAAGTTCAAGTCCATAGAGATTGATTCTGAACAGGGATCCCTGTCCCGGGACACTGCGGAGGTGAATTTTGCCACCCATCATGGTCACCAGTTGTCGAGTGATGCTCAAGCCGAGTCCGGTTCCGCCATAACGACGGGTGCTTTGACCTTCGACCTGGGTGAACACGTCAAAAATCAATTGCTGTTGATCTTCGGCGATACCGATGCCTGTGTCTTCGACTTCCACTACGAGATTGATCCGGGTGGGATCGTGGCTATGGGCGGTTTCAACGATTGAAAACTTCACCTGTCCCTGTGAGGTGAACTTGAACGCGTTGCTCAATAAATTGATCAGAATCTGCCGGAAACGCACTTCATCCAGCATGATTCCAGTCGGGAGTGTGGGCGACACATTGATTTCAAATTGCACGCCACTTTCCTGGACTCGCGGCAGAAACATCGTCCGCATTTCCTGTGCCATGGTGAGGAGGTTGACCGGTTCCAGTCGCAGTTCCAGTCGCCCGGCCTCAATTTTTGACAGATCCAGCACATCATTGATGAGCAACAACAGGTTTTGTCCGCCAATATGAATGCCCTTGAGATATTCCTGTTCCTCAGGCTTCAGATTGATATTCGATAACAGCGATGCGAAGCCCAGAATGGCGTTGAGCGGAGTACGGATTTCATGACTGATATTGGCCAGAAAACGACTTTTTGCCAAATTGGCCTGTTCCGCCCGTTTCTGGGCCTGTACCAGTTTTTCTTCCAGGATCTTCCGTTCAGTGATGTCGGTGTGAGAACCGGACACCCGAACCGGTTTGCCGTCGCTGTCTTTGAACAACTCTCCGCGACCTGAGATCCAGACATAAGAACCATTCTTGTGACGCATGCGGAATTCAGAGTCAAAACGCCCGACACCATATTTCAGATAATGCTGTATTTTTTCAGACATCATCGGTTGATCTTCCGGATGCAGCAGATTGATGAAGGTCTCTGGAACATTGGCCAGTTCGTCATCGTCATAACCGAGGATCTGTTTCCATTGCGGAGAAAAATACATTTCATTGGTCAACAGATCCCAGTCCCAGATGCCATGTTGTGCCCCCCGGACAGCCAGTTCAAACTGATCCCGGTTTTTTGCCAGAGCGTCCTCTGCCAGTTTGAGTTCAGTGATGTCGGTGAACGATGTCACCACGCCATCAGGACTTTGAGTGGATTCCAGGAATATGGGTGAAGAATTGACAGATAACCAGATCATGGAACCCTGCTCATGCTGAACACCAGTGATGACTCGTTTTTGTGATACTCCTGTACGCAAGGTCATCCTTACCGGATACTCCTCATCCGTAAATTCTCGTCCATCCGGATGAATGACTTTCCATTGAGGTGAGGATGTTGATCGACCGATGACCTGGTTTCGTGACACACCCAGAATCTGTTCCGCGGAGGGATTGATCTCAAGGATCTGCCCGTTCCTGCCATACAGGACAACGCCTTCGGCAAGGGTGTTGACCAGCGAACGATAGCGCAGTTCCGCTTTGCTCAGTTCTTCACGGCTTTTTCTCAATTTCTGTTCTTCCCGGTTGCGTATCCGTGTTTGATACCAGAGGGCCGAGATCATTATCCAAAGGACGCACCACAGCACAAGGCCCCTGAGCAGGGTCGGTATTAAATGTGCGCTACGCCATTGCTGTTCAAATTCCAGGCGGTTTAAGGCCAGAACGGTTCTGAAAGGAAAA
Organism: SAR324 cluster bacterium; assembly: GCA_015232315.1. NCBI lineage: Bacteria > Deltaproteobacteria > SAR324 cluster bacterium. The sequence goes on from JADFZZ010000007.1 coordinate 43,913, forward strand.
TTTTTCAGTTGATACACCGCATAATCCCAGTCGGTCGCTTCCAGCATTCCGGTGCTCGAAACGAGGGCCTCTGTCAGAACAAGTCTGGAAAAGGCCTCAACCTCTGAAATGGAGTTTCCGAATTTTTCCTGACTTTTGTAACTGTCGTTGATCCAGAGAGAGTGCAGGATCCCCTCAGAATCCATCAGACCTGCCGCATGCATGAACAGGACGGATGTTCGTGACATCTGTTCAAAGTATGAAGAAGGATCAAGCAACAGCAACAGCACACCCAGCGGGTGAGTGCCCTCCTCGTTATACAGAAGCATACTCAGGTGAGTGACCGGGTGATTGTCGTGAGGAGGAAGAATCATCATTTTCTGAGTGTCATGCTGATGCCGTGACAGGAGCGTCTGAAAATCAAGCGGTATGTTCATTTTCATGCCGGGGTACAACCAGATTTCCGCCAGAAGATTACCGTTCATATCAAGCACGGCACTACCGGCAATTTGTGGCACATGAATCATGTGCTGTTGCATGATCCTTTGAAAATCTTCCCGGATGTCCTGCTGAGCGCTCAGAAGCGAGGATATCCGGGAACCGGTTTCCAGCAGGATAAACCGCGAAAGCAGGAGGATTGTATTGATCGAATTTCCCACAATCTGGGCCTGGGAGATGGCTACAGTATGGGTTTGTTCAAGGATGACTTCCCGTTCTTTGAGGACAGATTGTAGCAAATACCACAACGACAACACCATCAAGGCCACCACCATGAGCGCAATAATCGCGGTCAGACGGGTGAGGCTTTGCGGATATTTTGAAGGAACGGTTTTCATGGCGACTCCAATGCTCTTTTTGCGGCTGACACCAACTCCGGGTTCATGCCAAGTTCCTTAACCAATGATTGCTGATCGGATATACGATCTCTCCATGTTTGTCGAGTCTTTGCATCAGGAGAGGCGAAATCGCGACTATGGCCCTGTTCAATCTGGTTTCTGTCTCCCGGAATAAGAGGCTTTCAAGTCTGTAAAGATCTGTTGCACCTCTTCTACCGGCACACCCTCCAGCAGGGCTTTCTGTAAATCAAGCAAGGTCACGGTATAGGTTGTCTTCCCGGTTTTCCTGATTTTAACGGCAAATTCCTCACTGATTTCCAGAAAAAGTTTGGTGACATATTCATCCATAGACATCCTGAATGATTGTTTAATATCTTTGATAATTTTTGGCCTGTGGCGGCGTCAGAAAAAAATTTCTACCTTCCTCTTCATGTACCTGATTGAGAAATCGACAACTAAGACAGGATCTCAACTTTGAAGCGTAAGTTCCCTGTTTTTTATTGAAACATAAGGTTCCGGCGATGACCCAGCAAAATCTGCCCGAATTTTCGCCGTTGTTGACGCCATCAAATTCAGAGTCAGGCAAAGACGCGGGGCATGGTCCGAATTCCTCAACATGCTCTCCGCCTGGTTCTCTGCCGCACTTCATTTCTTCCCAGCAATTTTTTCTTTCCATATTCAACTCCTGTTGGTGAAATCAGAAATTTGCACACCGGGATCAAAGTGTTCAGACTCTTCCTGGTTTACCAGTTTATAAAAATCACATTGTTCACAACCATTTTCATGTTTAGCGTGACCGTGGTTTTTCTTGCCACAGAAGGTTCCATTGATGGCCCAACAGACTCGGCCGCCATTGGTTCCATGATTGCAACCATCCGCGTGATACAGCGCGGAAGCCGGGCATTCCCCATGGTGGACCCTGTAGCCATCCAGTTCCCGTCCGCATTTAAAAAATTCCCAGCAATTCTGTTTTTGGTTTTTACAGGATTCCTTCTGACTCCGGAAAATGATGGTGATTCTGTTTCCTGTTTTATTCCAGAACGCCCCGCTTGATAACTTGCGAATGATCAGAAGTCCTCTGCCGACAGTTGAGCCATTAAAATCAAGCTGTTCGAGTTGCTGAAGTATTTTGAAATCGAAACCATTGCCTTCATCTTCAATGTCAAAACGCAGTTGATCGTCTGTCATTAAATATAAAATATGAACTTTTTTTCGTGAATAAATCGGGTCGTTTTCACAGGACCTTAGTTTTGAATAAAACACACTCCAGTCAGTCTCTTTCAAGGCTGAAGCAATTTCAAAATTTCCGTGAACAACAGCATTTGTAAGTGCTTCATTGAGGCAAAGGTGCACCTTGTCCGGATCAATCCCATGTTTCAGACAATATTCACCACAATGCTGGTCCAGATGTTCCAGTATCTTACTAATATTCTGCAACTGACTTGATATGATAAGCAGTTGAGACTGGTTTACAGGCTGAAACTTGATTCCCCTAAGATCCACATAATCATTCAGGGATGATTCCTCATTGATTCTTTGCTGGAAGTCGTTGGTTTTATTCATGGAGACATCTCAACTAAGGGGATTGATAGCTTGAAGTTGATACTTCAAGCTGAAGTTTATCACTTCCCGACAAGCCCATCAATCACACAGAAGGGAAAAGAAGGGAAAAATTATTTCCGTAGAAAAATTGAATTTTGTGTCAGTCTCAGGACAGTCGAAAAACTTGGCAGACTTTGGAAATAGTGGGCTGGCAGGTACTTCAACAGAAAATCAGGGACAGGCGAAACACAAAACAGGGGGAGTTGTTCCAGAAAAAAAAGTAAAAAAATCCCGGTGATCGTCATCGTTTTGCTCGTGCCCTACGTCCCGTGGGGCACGATATCCATCAGGCGAAGCTCTGCTTCGCACCCACCGGAGGTGGGTCATGGAACGGTTACGAACGGGACGTTCGTAACCAGAAAGTTATCCATGTTATTTTTCGAACGTTCCTTAGGGCCTCAAAGACCGGAATCTTTCCAGAATTTGAGATAATGGCCGATGATAAAAAGTTCAGTCCTGTTCAACAGATATTGTTGGACGTGTTGTGACACATAGGTGGGATTCTGTAAGGACTGAACCGTATTGAACTGCTTTATCAATTGCTGTTGCGTCTGTTCCAGAATCAGCAGACGTCGGGTCAGATGCAGGTGCTGAAAAATCATGTTTCTGAGCAGTTCCAGGGATTGCTCAGAGTAGTTTATGTTCTGACTGACTTTGGAAATTTCTTTCCTACGCTGGAGGAACCGTTTGAGCAACTGCGTTTTATCCTCAAAAATACTGAAGAGATTGAGGCGATAAACCCTGACGAAGTTAGAGGACTTGTCCTGGAATTGACGAAGCCGGAGATAGACGGGCAGACATTGTGATGAACTGTTCAACCAGTCGGTGAACACCACCAGATCATACTTGTCCAACCGGGAATTTTTCAGAAACGCTTCGATACTGTCTGATGAGGAGGGATCATGGTCAGCGGCTTTCATCTGTTTTTCAAGCTTGTTCAGCGTCCAGAGGGCCAGCAAGCCGGCATCAAACCCCTCAGCTATCAAATGTTCACAAATTGGCTCGCCCCTGTCATCAATGATAAGACAGCGGCTGACCCGAACCAGCGCAAGCACCAGTTTTTCCAGATGTCCCCCTTCTTCAATGGCTTCCAACAACAACCAGTGTAACAGCGTCAGGTATTGCGGAAACAATTCCTGAATCGAAGCTTCATTTTGTTGTAGCCGGGTCCGGACTTTATGAACACTCTGCTGTATTTTCCAGAGTTGCTGGTGTTCATTGTATTTTGCGACCAATAACTTATTTTGTTCACTCCGGGTGATGTTTTCTGCCAGTTGTACGAAGCGTTGTGACCATTGATCCACTTTGAAAAAATCAGTGCTGTCCGGATAGGTGTATTCCGACAGGGGTAATTCAGCATCAACAATTTCTGATGACCATTGTTCGGGAAGGGTTGAAATTTCTGAACCGGTGGACCATGACTCCCGGCCTCTCAGCGACAGGATAAGGCTGGCCTGTTCCAGTTCCTGCATGTTTGTTTTTCCCGGTGTTGAGATTATGGCAGAAAGGCCGGTTGCGTCCAGACGCTGGCGTAAATTTTGTTCAAATTCCCCATTCCACAACTTCGGCAACAATAAAACCGGGCGCACCTGCTTTATTTTTTCCTGATCTCCCGGCCGATACACTCTGGTTTGCGGCAGGAATTCGTTCACGTCCAGTGAAGTGAACACCGTTGGGGCCACAGTGTTCCTGTCCAGTGTCGCGGCCGAAATCGTTGCCAGCGTGGATAATACCTGTTTGACGGCAGTGACGTCTGTTTGAAACAGACGCGGTTTGAGATTGTTCAGGAAGTTCTGAAAATTATTATTGAGTTCCTTGAACACACTGGATTTTTCACTGAGACTTTCCACCGGAGATCGTTTTTCCGGTTCCACCTTCTGCTGAAGCTGAGCCACGGTATCATTGAACGTTTCCAGGGGCAGTTGATTCAGTAGTTGATCTTCTTTTTCGGGATCTTCAAGCACCCATTCGGAAAAGGTTTTTCCCTGAAAATACAGATTCTGATAAATTTTCTGCTTCTCAGGATGCCTGTCCAGACGTTTCACCCAGTGATGCAGATATTCCTGTTTGAGTTGTTCAAAGTGAACCAGGCTGTAGTGAATGTTCAAATTGCGGTTGCGCACCCGGGTACGGATTTGCTGACGGAACATCAAATTCAGGAATATGCTACGGTAAGGGTTGACATCCACAGTTTCAGGACGCGCGTATACCAACTTCAGTTGACGGCGATGCTCCAGTTGCTCTGATTTCAGATAATCAGGACTGATATTTTTATAAATCAAATTGTGATATTCCGGTTTGATGGATTGCCGGATCGCCATCATCAAGGCCCCGCGAAAGCCCTTCAAAATGCTGATCTGCCGCTCTTTCTGAAATTCTGAGGGAAAACTGACGCCTGACTCGATTTCAGTCTGGAGAGCGTCCACTGACTCGATTGTCTTTTTGACTTTGTAGAGATCATACAGAACATAAATATCCTGTTCATACGGGTCACGGTTGATAAAAAACCAGTCTCCCTCTCTGTCGCATTCAACCGCATACAGATGACGCATGAACTGATGAAAACTTTTTTCAGAGACAAAAGCCCCATGATATCTGAAAAATTTCTGTTGTGAGACTTCAGACGTTTTTTTCAACTGTTCCAGAAGCGGCAGAATATAAAACCGAAACGCGTGCCGCAAATGGTTGATGCGAACCAGCATGTGATCGGTGAGCTGAAGCTTCTGCTCATAAATTCGATCAGATTTTTCTTTCCAGAACCGGTCGATATTCCTGATTTCTCTGATCCAGAAATTACTTCTGTTGTTGACTGGTATCTCTGGTGATGTGTTTTCAGGCGACATGACGCCTCCTTTCCGGCTATGGCTATTCAATATATACTAAGGAACATTCAAAAAATAACAGGGCAAACTTTCTGGTTATGAACGTCCCGTTCGTAACCGTTCCATGAGCCACCTCCGTGGATGCAGGGCTGTTCACTTCTCTGGTAGGACGGGACTACGTGCCCGTCAAAAATCCGATTTTTGGCGTTTGCGGGGCATGTAATCCCCGCCGACCATCCGGTTGACGCTCAAAATATGGAGAAATGAACAGCCCCGGGTGGATGGTCTATGGTCATCGTTTAGCCAGTGAGTGACGCAAGCCGGGCAGGACGATACCGGGAACGGTAGCCCTGGGTTACGTCCCGGGGAAGGCGACAAACCGTGGAATTTCATCGGGACGTAACCCAATGCTACCGTCTTCGAAAGGGTATTTACCCTCGATGATTCCGCATTTTCTTTTTCGGCAACCGTCTGACACTGACGAAACAATGACTATGGCCACCCGGGCAAAAGTTTTTTAACATTAATCCGGCATTTCATCAGTCCAACTGTCATCCTGCTCTCTCTCCCTGTTTTCGATGAGCCATTTCTGGGTGAGGGAGGTGGTCAGTTGTCTGATTTGCGCGGGTTTGAAGGGTTTGTGAAACGACAACAACCGGTCAGGATTGCCAACTTCGGCAATGATTTCGTCATAGCTGAAATCGGAATAGGCGGAAAAAATCACAATTTCCACATAGGGGTCGAGTTGACGGATCCGTTTGGCTGTTTCCAGTCCATTCATTCCGGGAGGCATTCGCATGTCCAGAAAAACCAGGGCAATCGGTGCCTGTTCAGCCAGCGCTGTTTCAATAAGGCGTAGCGCATCCTTTCCCTGAGAGGCTTCCAGTATTTCATAATTTCCGATATTCCATTCTTCGATCAATATTTCCTCATCATCGCTTTGATCAAAGTCTCCTGTGAATTCGTCCGGTTCCCCGTCTTCTTCATCAAACAGATCCTCCAGTTCTTTCAACCGGGAAAGATTCTGATTGGCTTCAAGGATCTGGCGATAACTTTGTCGAATCGCGAATTCATCATCGACCACCAGAATTCTTATGGATTGAAAATTCATAACGACACCTGAAAAGAGGGTTTTTAGTTGGAAACAAATGAGGCGTCAGCACTCATCCGGTTACAGGCAGTAAAAATTTGATCTGTGTTCCCATTCCGACGCCGGGGGATTCCATTTGAATTTCGCCCTGACAACTGTTGATGAAGTTCGCGCTGTCGTGCAATCCTGATCCCACGTTGTTTGCCTTGGTGGAATATCCCGCCTTAAAAGCCTGGTTCAGAATTTCCGGAGTTGCCCCACAGCCTGAATCCTGAAAAGAAACCTGTATAAACCGGTTGTTTCGCACCAGGGTAGCCTCGATGCTTATGACATGGAATATTTCCGTTCCTACCGGGGGTTGTTCAATGCTTTCAATGGCATTCTTCAGCAGGTTCATCACAACCAGTGACAGTTTATTTCTGTCAATTTTTAATTTTGGCAGATGGTGGTCATATTTCTGGTTCACACCAATCTTCAGTCGGTGGAGTTCCGGTTTCAGGATTTCCAGCACTTCCTCGATCAATTCCCGCATCACGATTTCTTCCCGGACCGGTTGAAAATCAGCAAGTTCCTGCTGGGAGTCAATGATGTCTGTGACCTGTTTCAATTGCTGGTTTATAATTTCCAGAGCCTTGATATTTTCAGCATGATACAGGCTGAGCTGATCCGCCAGTTTCAGGAACATCGGGATGATTTGGATTCCCTGCGGGTGCCCGGATAAATACGTTTCCAGGGTGTTGGTCTGATGATGCTTTGTCAGGGCCTTGTGAGTTTTTCTTAACAGGGATTCCATCAACCGCAGTTGTTCCTGTTGTTCCAGCATCTGATGCGCGCTCACCACAACCGGGGTAATGGCATTGCCAATGTAATGGATATTGCTGATGGCATTTTCCATGACACCGGCTTTATACGCCTGTTGTAACATCAATTTTTGCTGTTGATAAATTTGGGTTTCGGTTTGCTTGCGATGGGTGATATCGCGCACCACACAGACGAATCCCCCTTCTTCCAGTGAGGTGAGCAAAAGATCCTGTGGAAACAGACTGCCATCCTTCCGTCTTCCCTGGGTCTCGCCCTGCCAGTGTCCCTGCTGTTGAAACACAGGCATGATTTCCCGCATAAATCGTTGATATTCAGTGTCAGTATAAAACATGGTCCATTTTTGCCCCAGCAGTTCAGAGGGATCCGCATAACCATACATCCGGGCATGTGCCGCATTCATGTAAATGTAATGGTCCCGGGCATCCAGAATCCCAATGCCTTCCAGAACCGCATTCATGGCCATCGTCTGCCTGTGATCCTTCAACCGGGTGTCTCTGAGTCTGGCAGTCATGCTGTTGAAGGTATTTGCCAGATCATTGATTTCCAGGCTGGCGTTGTGGAGTTGCACCATGTCCCATTTTCCCTTGGCCACATTGGCGGCGGCCTGTTCCAGTTGAATCACCGGGTTGGCGATTTTCCGTGTTAAAACCAGCAGATTGATGCCGATCATGATGATCAGTAACAGTCCACCCAGAGTAATCATCTGGATTTCCATGGCATAAATCGGCTCGCTGATCAGCGTTTCCGGAATTTTTGTCATCAGCGTGAGCGAATAAAACCGGTCCAGCGAAAATTCTCTGATTTCACCCTCCACAGCCATGTTTCCGGCAGTGACGATCGGGTCTCCCTCATGCAACAGCGATAACACCATATCGGCTTGTTTCGGTATTTTTTTCCAGACGCTGTCCCAGTGAAGAACCGCCACCAGAATGCCGTCATGGTGTGGCCCGGAATACACAGGCAACGCCAGAACATAGAGTACTTCTCCGGTTTTGATGCGTGTGAAATTATTGTATTGTTGTCCATCGTCCAGAATTATTTCCTGCATTTTGTATGAATCGAGCAGTTCCCCATACAAACGTTCCCATTCCGGATTGTTGGATGCCAGCAACTCTAAACTGTAATTGTAGAGGCTGACCGAAATATCTTCTTTCATGCCGGAAACGGAAATTTCGCTGATAAACTGCGGTAGATATGCCTCACGTCCGGCATCATCAACCAGACCGTTCATCAATATTGTGCTTTTTGAAAGTTCCCGCATTTCATCTTCAAACAGAGTCAGTCTGTTGGTGATCAATTCACCCATGTGTTTGACAGACATGCTGTAATTCTCACGAATCTGTTCGCGTAGCAGAGAACTGCTGTTGTGGAACAGCATCACACTCAACACACTGATATCCAGCGCGCTGATACAGAACAACACCAGGGATATTGTGACCTTGATGCTGAGACGCCGTTGTTTCATGATGAATCCTTGCGAACCTTGAAAGAATAACCGGTAACCTATTTCAAAAAATATCCCCTGAATCCCCGGACTTGACCGGTAATTGAAACACAATCCTCGCGCCCTGTCCCAAGCCGGGTGACTCAAAGCGGATATGGCCCTTCTGCTCCCGAATAAAATTGGCGCAGTCATGCAATCCGAAACCAGACCCGCGGGATTTGGTGGTGAAGCCAAATTCAAACAGATGTTTCCGCGCGTCGGTGGAGACACCAATGCCGTTGTCCTCAATGGAAAAATCAACCCATTTTCCCATACAAAGAGAACTTTTTATTACAATTTCAGGGGCAGGTTCCACGGATTGCAGAAGTCGTTCATCAATGCTTTCAATGGCGTTTTTGAGCATATTCAGCAGTACCTGCATCAATTTGTTTTTATTACTGACCAGTGGCGGCAGATTTTCTTCCACAAGTTGTACCAGGTGAATATCGCGTTTTTCCAGGGAGGCTTTCATCATATTGATCACATCCTGAATTAAGTCAGCGATCTGAAATGATTCTGATTCCAATCGGTAGTTGGCATATTTCTGTTGCAGGATAATGATTTCTGTCGCATGGGTGAGTTGCAGATCCATGTTTTTCAGAAATTCCTGCTGACGCTGTTGATAGTCCTCGAGTTCTTCCGCAAACTGTTCCAGCAAACCAAGCATTCGTCTGCCTTTGGGGTGCTGTTTGAGATATTCCGGAAGATCTCCCTGTTCAAGGTGTCTGGTCATCGTGCCAAACAGTTTTCTGAGATAGACGGACTGGTTGTTGAGTTGTCCGGTAATCTGCCATTCTTCAAGATTCCAGATCATTGGCGTGAGGGCATTGCCGATGTTATGCAGGGTAGCAATGGCTGTTTCGGCAAGTCCGGCAAGATAGGTGGTCTGGCCTTTCACCCCTGAATCCACCTGATACAAAACGATGAACATCATCCGGGTGATCTGGTTTTGATTATTCCTGAGCGGTGCTCCGGACAAGGCGATGTTCAGCCGTTTCCCGGACTTTGTACGGGTGGCAAGCACCTGTTCCTGACAGGTTTCCCCCTTGAGCAGTCGTTGACACATTATCTGGAACAGGGACTCGCTTTCAGGATCAATAATGGTAATGAATTGATCGAGCATTTCCTGGCGCCCCCATTCAAACAGTTTTTCAGTCGCAGGGTTCCACATTTCAACGAGACACATGGAATCAGTGACGATCATGGCCAGTGGTGAGGCCTGGATCATTGTCTGCAGGGTGCGGTTGAACTCCTGACGGGTTTCTTCCGCTTTCTTCCGGCGCAACGCGTTCACGAGAATTTCTCCAATCAGCTTGAGCGTAGCGAAATCCTCCATGCTCCATTCGGACAACTCCCATTTTGTGTCAAGTCCAAGGAATCCGACCAACTGATTTTCATAATGGATAGGAATGCAGTTGAGTGAATGTATGGGAAGCTTCTCTTTTTCCCGGTTGAGGTCTTCATTGACAGAATGAACATCACCGAAATGAGGAACCCTGGCAATTTTTAACCGTTGCATTTCGGTAACAATCCAGTCCAGCGTATCCAGATTCAGTTGCTCCTGGTGATGAATCGCGGTTGTTTCATGCCCCGGATTCCAGTCATAGGCCTGTTCCACCGTCAGTTTCTCAACATTCAGCAATATCAGATGTCCGCTGTGCGCCTGATATTTTTCTCCAAGCAAGCGGAGGACGTTGTATATCTCCGTCTCAATTTTTGAGGCAGGCAAATTGATAAACAGCGTGGAGACCATGGTCACCAGTTTTGCCTGTTCTGCGCGATGCTCCAGGATCGCCATGGTCTGTTTGAGATTTCGATTCGTGCTCTCATATTGACGGGCCTTGTAGGTTGTGATCGTCAGTTTTTCAGTCAAAATCATGGAAAACAACCGATATAACAGATGATGCAGGGTGTCTCCGTGGATCTCGGTAAAACGGGCAATGCTGTTGATCTGGATGCTGAATACCGTCACCGGGGTTTCGGCAATCACTGTCGCTGTGGTAATGTTATTGCTGATGACACTCATTTCCCCGAAAATATCTCCCCGACGGCGCAATCTGAGAATCACTTCGCCACCCGAACTGACAGCAACGGTTCCCCGTACCAAAAAAAAGATTGTTGTATTCAGTTTTCCTTCGCTTAAAATCTCGCTTCCGGTCGGATAGTTCCTCAATTCTGAAAGGGGGAGTAGCTGCTCCAGCAATTCAGCAGGTAAATGACTGAAAATCCTGGAATCTTTTAAATAATGGATGATGTCCTGATTGTCCTCCAACAGATGAGTGATCAATTGATCAGACATAATATTCTCATAAGGAATGGCAAAAGAATAAGTTGTAAAAGTTTGCTCGTGCCCTCAGGGCTGTTCACTTCTCTGATAGGACGGGACTACATGCCCGTCAAAAATACGATTTTTAGCGTTTGCGGGGCATGTAATCCCCGCCTACCATCCGGTTGACGCTCAAAATAAGGAGAAATGAACACCCCTGCTACGCTATCCACCAGGCGAAGCAGAGCTTCGCAACCTCCGGAGGTGGGTCATGGAACGGCCACGAACGGGACATTCGTAACCAGAAAGTTTTCGTTGTCGTGTTGTTTGTCAGTCTTGGGATTTTTTATTTTTCCGGGTGAGATGATAAAATTGATCCCCACGATAAAATCTGCCTGATTCCTCCTCGTTCACCTTTTTATAAAAAGCGCATTTGTGACAACCTTCAGTGCATTCCGGATGAGCGCTTTTTACCTTTCCACAAATAGTTCCATTGATGGCCCAACAAACACGACCTCCGTTTGTGCCATGATTGAAACCATCCGCATGATACAGCGCAGAAGCAGGACATTCACCATGTTCCGCCACGCTGTGTCCGCCAAGTTCCCTTCCGCAGTTAAAAAACTCCCAGCAATTCTGCCGGGGGACTTTCACAGGCTTCTTTTGGGGGCGAAACATGATTGAGATTCTGTTTCCAGCCTTATTCCAGAATACTCCGTGCGACAGTCGCCGAATGAGTTGAACCCCACGGCCAAAGGTCCATATCTCCTTCTGCGCGTTCGTTTCAGGTTTTGGCATAATTTTAAAATCACAGCCCTGTCCTTCGTCTTCAATTTCAAAACGTAATTGATCCTCAGTAATAAAATATAAAACATAGACTTTTTTTTCAGCGTATGCCGGATCTGATTCCCGGGATTGAACTATGGAATAGAACTCATCCCAATTTGAATCTTTCAAGGTTGACGATATACCAAAGTTTCCATGAACAATGGAATTCGTCAGCGCTTCATGGAGGCAGTAGCGTATATTATAAGTATCAATTTCATGGGTCTGGCAATAATCACGATAGTGTGCCTCCAGATATTCCAGGGTTTTGGGCACATTCACCAATTGACTCCTGAGGGTAAGCTTATGCGACTGCTTTACCGGTTTATATTTAATCGCCTCAAGATCAATGTAATCATCAATGCGGATTTCATCATTATCGTTTATGATCTGGATGTTGTTATCTGCCATAATAACCTTTCCTTCGGGGTTCAAGAAGCGATGACTATTCTGTCTGTTCAGGCAGTCACCGCGATTGTTCGTTCAGCGGCGTCTCCGGGGCTTTCAGTCTCAGGTTCATTACGTTCCCTTCGTTCCGCATCAAGTTTGTAGCGTTCCATGCGCTGTCGGTGTTCCACCAGACGGTTGTAGCGTTGCGTCACATCGGCAATCATTCCCATCTGTCTGGTACGTTGGTAAAGTTTAACCAGCCTGATCAACACCCCTTTTTCCGGCTTCAGCCGCAAGGCTTCTTCATAGGAGTTGATCGCCTTGTAGGGAAGATGTTGCCGTTCAAAATGAAAACCTTCCCTGATTTTCTGATAGTGGCTTTGCAACAATTCCTGTTCCTGTTCGGCTTCTTTCAGTTGATGAAGCTTTTTGCGCAATTCCCTGATTTTTTCATCATTTTTGAGCAGTTCATACGCATGAATGCCTTCTTCAAGCGAGTGAATGGTGGGTCTCAGTTCAATACTTTTTTCATAAATATCAGCGGCCCGTGCATAACGACTGTTACGCATGTGATCAGCGGCCTTTTCATTCATGAAATCCACCAGTTTCCTTGTCAGTTTTTCAAGTTCTTCCGGTTGAACAGCCATGCGTCCGGCACGGGCATAGGTTGTCAAGGCGCCGTCGATATCAGCCAGATCCAGTTTCATGCTGATTACCTTTTCCAGCAGACTGAAACTTTCCTGTTCGGTAAGAATCACTTCGTACATTTCCAAAGCTTTTTTGATGCTACCTTCCACAAAATATTGATCTGCCTGTGCCCTGAACTGCGTCATGTCATAATAGCCGCTGGATTTATCAAGCAGGGTTTTGGCATACAGATAATATTTTCTGGAAAGCAGCAGGGATCCCTGCAAAGCGTATAAACGCCCCAGATTGACATTGGCGTAACGATTGTAAGGATTTGTTCCCAGAAGCATGACCAATTTGTCTATGGCTCTTTCAATATACCCGCGCAAACTGATGGCGATCGCCAGGAAGCATTTAAAATTTTCGTTTTGAGGGTGGGCGATGCTCAACCGTGTGTATATTTTCCAGGCGGCGTTGTATAAATTATTATGGAGTGCGAACAACCCCAGATATTGCATCATCATCAACCCTTCCTCGGTTTGAATCCCGATCTTGTCCAGAACATGCTGGAAGATCCGTTGGGGATCAATTGTGTCCTCCGCTTCCTGTTTTGAATTTTTATCCTTTTTTTCCGCTTTATCTCCGGGTTCTCCGGGTTCTTCCGTTGTTGTTCTGCCCAGTTCTTCATCCAGTTCTTTCTGAATCCGGATCAAAGTGATTTTACCCTCTGTGAAATCAGGAAGTTTGAAGAATTTCATGGACTCAAATTCTGATATGGCGGAAATGGCGGATTGATCCGCATACTCGATCCTGGACATCGCCGCGGCCAGATTGTATTGGGCAAAAGTAAAAGTTGGATCAATCTTGATACAGCGTTCATATAATTTTTCGGCAAGTTTGTAATTTCCGGTTTTGCGATAAGCATTGCCCAGTAAATTGGCCAGTTCAACATCATTTGGCGCTTTCATCAACAGATTGGAACCAATCGAAATCAGCCCCTCATAGTTTCCGGAAGATTTGTATTGATCAAACAGATCCTTGAGTTTCACCATGGTCTTGTCGGGGTTCAACTCCAAAGCCCTGGAAAATTCAACCATGGCACGATCATACAGTTTGCCCTGGATAAGGCCTTCGCCCTTCCTGATCAACTCATCAATCTGTGAATCATCAGTTTTTGCGGGTTTATTGAACATGTTTCATCCCCTACCGATTTACAGTTTGTCAACTCGACGAAGGGGAGATCTTATTCACCACGCTTCAAGACCTCCTTTGTATAAAATATAATATTTTTATGTAAATCAATCAATCATTCAAAAGGGAAAAGAAGGGAAAAATTAATTACCGGGAAGAAGGTTCTTTTCTATTCGCCAAAATATTGGAAAAAATCTGTTGAAGCCTGAATAGTAGAGGCCTGGAAGGGAAACAGGAACGCCAGAATCCATTGGAAAATGAAAACAGCAGAAGGCTTTGTCAGAAAAATAACGTAAAATTCACATTCGTATCCTGCGATCCGTGGGGCACGTTATCCCTCAGGCGAAACTCTGCGTCGCACCGGAGGTGTGTCATGGAACTGTTACGAACCAGACGCTCGTAACCAGAAAGTTATCCATGTGATCTTTTGAACATTCCATGGTGAGAAGGAACATCCTTCCAGGGTCGTTTAATTTCCCCAAAAAGGATGCGTAGGATGGGTAGAGCCTTAGCGAAACCCATCGAGTTTAGTTGGGTTTCACTTCGTTCTACCCAACCTACTCACCATGCCAAACTGAAAATCAAACAACCCTGATCTCCTTCAAGGTGCATTCTGGAGCAGTTTTTTCAGATTGGAGGTGGTAGTTTGCAGATGGGTGCGTTGTGGTTCCAGTTGCGGACAGCGGGTTAACACAAAATTGGCGGTTTCCACCACATTTTTCCAGCGTGGAAATTTAGGAAGTGTATGGACCTTCAGATAACGATCCATCGTTTTGCTCTGATAATGATCTCTATCAATATAAATCCGCCACAAGCCACTTTCCTCGGCTAACTCAATCCTGGTCTTTCCTGTCGTTTTCTCCCAGTATTGAATGGACTGAACCATGACCTGAACCAACGTTTCACGCACTGCGGTGGACTGGTATTCTTCGGACAGATAGTCAGAGATATTCTGTAAGGAACTGCCTGTGTTTCTCAATTCATCGAGCAGTTTATCACGTCCCTGTAGAATCCAATCAAAGATTCCTTCAACCGCGTCTTCCATGGCTTGAATCCGTTGCTGTTCGTGTCCTACCACCCCAATTAAACCGGTGGTCGATGTGATCGGTTGTGAAGAGGAAAATTGGACGGTTCCTGAAATTTTTTCACGGAAAAACACCGCAATTGTTTTTTCTTCTTCAGAAATCAGTTGCAATGCCATGGCTTCAGTCTGAATTTCAGTCTGATCTTCACGATTCAATGCCATTTCAACAGGCACAATGGTTTGAGCGGATTTTGAAGAAAAATTTTCATGCAGACCAACCTGCAGTGCCGACTTACGGATGGTTTCAAGGGGAATGAATTCATGGGCCATTTTTCCTGAAACGGACTGCGCTGAATAGCCGAGGATCCGTTCCGCGCCTCGATTAAAAAAAATAATTCTGGCAGAGTCATCCACCATGATCAGGGCGTCATCCATAAAATCAAGGATGATGGCAAGTCGTTTCTGGGCAATCTGCAAATCGAGTTCTATCTGCTGACGTTTGACAAGTTTTTCCTGTTGAATCAGCAATGACGCCTGTAGTTCGGCCTGGATTTGACGCTGTTGCTGATAACGCTGAATATTTCCCATCACCCGTGCCTGAAATTCCTGTGCGATGAAGGGTTTTGTGATGTAATCCGTGGCTCCCAATTCAAACGCGCGGATTTTGTGGTTCAATTCCTGATAGGAGGACAGAAATAAAATCGGAACCTGTCCAAAGTCTTTTTGTTTTCTGATTAGTTCAATCAGTTCAAAACCATCCATTTCCGGCATATCCAGATCGGTTAGAATCAAATCCACTTCTTTATTTTTCTCCAGAATAGTCAGGGCTTCCATGCCATTATTGGCCTTGATCAATTCAATTGAAACCCCGTCAACGGTCCTCATCGCCTTGAGCACTTGCAGGTGAATCATTGGATTATCGTCTACCACTAAAATCTGACCGGAAATTGATTTCATAATTTATTGAAATTCAGAAGGTTGGAACCAGAGCGGTTGTGAGCAAGCCGCAAATATATGTCACGTAAGAATAAACAAACAAGATTGTTAATAGGGTTAGGACATTCCCGGCGTTATGAGCAAATAAATAAAAGTGACTTTCGATTGTTTTTTCAGGGAAAACCCGTTATGCATCCGTTCTGATTCAATTGATTCAGGGAACTATCCCGGTTTAACCACTTTGAAGGGAGCACCAATGATGAAAAAAACAGGAATGCTGATGTTGGCTGGAATGCTGTGTCTGGCTATGATCACCGCACCACGGAAAGCCGAAGCCGCCCAGCTTAAAATTGTGTTTGAAAACGCACTGTGGGGCGCCGCCATTGGCGGTGTGGTCGGACTTGCGTTGTGGGGTCTCTCTGATGGTGAAAAGGTGGAGAAAATTTCCGGCAATGTGATTCGGGGAGCCGCTCTTGGGGGTCTTTTGGGGATCGGCTATGGCGTTTATCAGCTCAAGGGAAAGAATTTCTCACAAAACAGTTTGCTGGAATATTCAGCAGACAAGGCGCTCATCGCGTTTCGTCCGACTCAACTGCTTCCTCAAATTTCAAAAGATCAAGAAACAACACGTTTTGATATGAATGTGTTTGCCCTGCATTTCTAACAATCTGACACCCCTGCTACTGACAGAAAGGAAAACATGAAATTCAATAACAAGGCCACACAAACCATTGGACGACTGAACGCGCTTCCACAACCCTTGAGAGGGTTTGCCTTGACCAAAGCTATCGGCTCCGTCGTCAAATATATGGGGACATCCAGTGTGAAGGTTCATGAGTTGAACTATCAGAGAGGCGAGTTTTCACTGGATAACATAAAAAAAATCCAGAACCATATTGGTAGCGTTCATGCGGCCGCAATCGCTTTGCTGGCAGAATCCGCTTCAGGCCTGGTGGTGAATATGAATGTTCCAGACACCAATGTTCCAGTGATTAAGACCCTCAAGGTGAACTATGAAAAACGGACTCAAGGGGCCTTGAAAGCTGTGGCAACCTTGACAGAGACCCAGATCCAGGAAATCCGGACAACAGAAAAAGGGGAAGTGACCGTTGAAGTCCATGTGACCGATGAATCCGGCAGGGAACCCGTTGTGTGCGAAATGATCTGGGCATGGACTCCAAAACGCAGAAACTAATCGCTGTCGCTTGATTTGGAAGGGGTATCATCTCGGGAGAGTTTGAATGAAGAGTCAGGCTCTCTCGAAAAGCTCAGAAGTTTCTGACCGCAATGTTTCATGCTCCATTTCTGGCGGGATGATATTGGCAGGAATTTCTCGCAATATCGCTGATGGTTTCAATGCGAGTCCGTTTGGTTTAAATCATTGCTCAGAACTTACGTCTCACGAGTGAAATAAAAATATACAAATTAATCTTGCCCGAACCATGACACCTTGCTAAAAGGAACAAAGTAAGGTCGCCATTTCAGAAAGCGCGTTTCAAATCCTTTCCAGCGTTATACCTACAAAGGTTATTAATGAAAAAATCTCAATTGCATTATTTCGCAAGTCAGGTTGAAAGTTTTGCGGAACGACATCGGTTGTTGTCTTCCTTCATCATGGTTCTGTTTCTGCTTGTTGTAACAGATGAAATATTCCATTTATGGTTGTTCCCACACTATGTCCATTTGCTGGAACACCTGTTTTTCATCAAGCCGGAACACCTGAATATGGTAGACCTTGGCTATGCCCCGGAAGTGTGGCTATCTCTTTTGGGAACAGTTCTGGGAACACTGATCATTGTGATTTCCATCGCATCTCAAAGCATTCCAAAATTGATCGACCTGTATATGGAAGATCGCCCCAGCCTGTTTTATGTCTGGTTTCTTATTTTGTCCGTAGGGCATGCCATTTTTGTCAAAATTTACGCGGAAATTGGCATCGACCGTCAGTCGAGCAGGATTCTCAACATTCATTTCATGCTGACCTTCTCAGCCATTGTCGCCTTCCCTTATATCTTTTACATTTTGAAATACACAAAGCCGAGCAATGTCATCAACCGGATTCTGAGTTCGCAGGGGTTGATGCTCAACTCGCTGACACAACCTCGACTGGAAGCCTTGCTGGACATCCCTAAAATGGTTGAGGAATACCAGTACTGGCTATTTGAATCCATGAATCAGCTCGATGATCTATTGGAATATGTCGCTTTTCGTGAACCCAAAGCAGACATCATTCAAGGAATCAATAACAATCTGTCTCAGTATATTCCCTTGAAAAAACAGATCAATCCTGCCTTTTTCAAGGTTAGTCCCAGGGTTCGTTCAGACATTTCCTTCAAAACCATGATCGGGCAATTTGGCGACATGGAAAAAAGTGGGACATTTCTGGAACAAAAATGCTTCAGACTCCTGGGCAACGTTTATATCAAGCTGATTGAACGGGGTGAGTTTGACCTTGCTTCGCTATGCGCCTCACAAATGACAATGATCGGCAAAGCCGCTGTGGAAGCTGGTGATGACGCCTTGCTCGACACCATCATTATCCGGTTGAATACTATTCTACGGTTTGCGATCAAACATGGTGTGAAAAATAATGAAGGAAGAAATCTTTATAATGCGGCGTTCCATTATGGCAATTTTATTGAACACCTGGTTCGCAGTTCCAAACTGGATCATGTGAAACGATGTTTCATGTATTTGCGCATCTACGGTACCGAAATTTTCAAGCATGGACGCAGTGCTCCCGCCATGTATTTTATTGTGGATGTCTTCGCGTCTGAAATGAAGAAGATTCTTATTCTGGTTTATTCTCAGAAATGGGCGCCTGAAGTGCAAGAGGGTCTGCTCAAGGAAATGCTGATGGTGGACAACCCGCCCGATTTTAACAAGGAAGATCTTGACCGTGGGGTTCTGATGAATAACGGGGTTCGGGTTCTGCAAATTGGTCTGGCTCTGTTTTACTTGCGTGAAGGTGTGAATGATTTTGTTCAGAAAATTGTGGTAGATGTTCTGGATGATCTGAGTTTTATGGGAGAAAATGTGTTTCAACGGGTGATTGACATGACCATGAACCGGTTGAAATTTTCCGGACCAACGTTTTGGGAAGACACTGACCGTGGAAACCTGAACATTTATTATACCCCTGACCAGAACCAGATCGACACGTTCAAAGAATGGTTGGGACGGGAAATGGCGTTGTCGCTCAAACGGGATGCCACTAAAAAGTATCTTCTGGAACCGGTTGAAGTGGACATGCTCTGGGAAATGGCGAACAAAGGTCCAAAGCAGGAATTAATGCAACTCGCTCAACAGCCTGTGTTGTTTGAAAAATGTCAGACTTTACTGGAAAATCTTGATGCGGACCGCATCAACGCGCTGGTGAGTTTACGCAACAAACTGTATTTCACCTCAGACAACCCGAATCTGACGATCACACATACTCGACAAATAGCCCTCCAAAGTGTGCTGGAAATCATGATGACAGACCAACTCAAACAGGTCCAACACAAACGGGCTCGTGTGATTTTCTCCTATCCGGATCATCTATTCATTGAATTTATAGAAAATAAGGAAAATCTGACAGACTTTGTTAAAGCAAAGCAATTGACCATTCAACTCAAATCACTTCGCCAGAATTTGATCTATCAATTCAAATCCCACATTGTCGGACCCTCTGTTGAAAACCTGTTCAAGATGCCTCATACAGATCACGTCAAAATCATTTCGAGTCTTTAGATTCATGGCTTGGGTTTTTGTCTCATCCCGAAGGCAAGGACTCAAAGCTTAGGATCCATACAGAAATAACCGATACACATTTATCGTCCTGACACCCCCGGGGGGAACAGTTTTAACAGGAATCCTTATGAAATTTTTCAATACATCCGGACCGGTCAATCCTCAAAAGCATTATATTTTATCGCCTTTGAAACGATTTAATCTGGGGAATATTCTTTCCCTGATTGAACAGGAAAAATACTTTGTGATGCACGCTCCCCGTCAAACAGGAAAAACCTCCTGTCTGCTGGCTTTGCGGGACTATCTGAATCAGACAGGAAACTATCACTGTCTATACGTCAATGTGGAAGTCGGACAAGCTTCACGCGAAAACGTGCAGGCGGGAATGCAGGCCATTTTGAGCCGGTTTGTTGAAAAAGCCAGGGAACTGGAAGGAAAAACCATCCTTCAAGACCAATGGGAATCTATTCTGGACTCATCAGGACCTTATGACGCTTTCCTGAAAACGCTCTGTGTCTGGACAGAAACTCAAAAACTTCCCACCATTCTCCTGATAGATGAGATCGACGCACTGGTGGGCGACACCCTGATTTCAGTCTTGCGCCAACTCCGTGCGGGTTATACCGACCGACCTGCGCATTTCCCACAAACCGTGGTGCTATGCGGTGTGCGGGATGTGCGGGATTACCGGATGCATTCAGACGGCAAGGACATCATCACCGGCGGCAGTGCCTTCAACATCAAGGATGAATCCCTGCGTCTGGGGAATTTCAGCCGACAGGATATGGAAGACCTCTATGCCCAGCACACGGAAACAACCGGGCAGGTTTTTGAAAGAGACGCCCTGAATCTCGCCTGGGAACTCACGCAGGGCCAACCCTGGCTGGTCAATGCCCTGGCGTATCAAATCTGTTTCAAAATGCCCGAAGGTCAGGACCGAAGCCGGCACGTTACCGCCGAATTGATGGTTAAAGCCAAAGAGACGCTCATTATCAATCGTGTCACTCATCTGCATCAATTGGCTGACAAACTGAAAGAAGATCGTGTGCGGCGAGTCATTGAACCCCTGTTGCAAGGGAAAGATTGGGAAAAAGATGTGAATCCTGACGATCTGGAATACCTGATAGATCTGGGATTGTTGGCTCAAACTCCCCAAGGCCTTGGTATTGCCAATGCCATTTATCGTGAGGTGATTCCACGGCAACTTTCCTGGATTATTCAGATGAATCTGGGCAGTCACTTTACTGGAAATTGGTACGTCGATCCTCAGACCGGAAAACTCGATATGCCCAAACTGCTGACCGCGTTTCAGGCCTTTTTCCGCAAGCATTCCGAACATTGGGTGGAACGGTTTGATTACAAGGAAGCCGGACCACAATTACTGATGCAGGCCTTTCTCCAGCGAATCCTCAATGGCGGTGGACGGATTGAACGGGAATATGGACTGGGACGTGGACGCACTGACTTGCTGGTGATCTGGAATCATGAAGGCGGAGTGCAGGAAGTCGTGATCGAACTGAAAATCCAGTATGATTCCCTGGAATCGACCATCCGTGAAGGACTTGGCCAAACCTGGGAATACATGGATCATTGCGGAACTTCAGAAGGACATCTGATCATTTTCAACCGCAGACCCAAAGTCGCGTGGAGCCGGAAAATCTTCCACAAATCCCGAAATTTTGAAGGACATCCCATTGAAGTCTGGGGGATGTGAGGGGGAAAAGAGGCCGCGTGAGTCTATCTGGTGTTCAAAATAGCGACATCTGCGGATCTTCAGATTTTTTCATCTGGACCGGACGGATGCAGTCCACTGAATCATTGGATGTTTGATTGATCAGGGGACGGACTTCCTCGGCCTGCATCCAATCTTGTGGGCATGGTTTCAAAATATCAATCAATTCAGAAGGCTGATGAACGCCAAGCCACTGCTTCGTCGCTGAAGGCAGGACAATCGCGGGCATCCGGTTATGGATGATTTCCATGAAAGGATTTGGTGGAACGGTGATGATGGTGCAGGTGATCAGCGTTTTTCCTTCAGGATTTTTCCATTCTTCCCACAGGCCTGCCATTGAAAATAAGGGTGTGTTTTTTAAGCGGATGTACAGGGGAGTTTTTTGTTTTCCGGAAGATTTCCATTCAAAAAAACCACTGGCGGGAATCAGGCAGCGCCTACGGGTTAACGCCTGACGGAAGGATGGTTTCTCAGCCAATGTTTCTGCCCGGGCATTGATGAGCTTATTGCCGATTGCGGGATCTTTGGCCCAGAAGGGAACAAGGCCCCACTTCATGGTCCGTAACACAGGAAAGGAGTTTTCCTGCACAATCACAGGTATTTCCTGAGATGGCGCAATGTTATAGCGACTGGCTGTGAAGCCCTTGGCATATTTCAGGTCAAATGTCTGTTTCAGTTTTTCAGGAGATGAATCCAGCGCGAATCTTCCACACATAGGTCGTTTTACCAGAAATCTGAAGTTCTATGCGTTATCGCACGAGCAATCGATGATAACGTTTTTTACCAGCACGAAGCATGATGGACTGATCTTCGATATGGATTGCTGTGAGTTGAAAGAATTCATCTTCAATTCTGTGCTGGTTGACATAAAGGCCTCCTTGGTCCAAAAGTCTGCGCGCCTCGCTCCTGGATTTTGTCAAACCGATTTCCTGATAAATTTCAAACAGCGAAACGCCCTGTTCCAGCCGGTTCATGGAAATTTCTGAAGAAGGAACATTGTCGATGTTTCCTGAACCACTAAATAACGCCGCCGCGGCAGATTGGGCTTTTTCGGCTTCTTCCCTGCCATGAACCAGAGCGGTGGTTTCATAAGCCAGCACTTTTTTGGCTTCGCGAATTTCCGCGTCTTTCAACGCACCCAAACGATTGACCTCCTCCATCGGCAGGAAGGTGAACATGGCCAGAAAACGTTTCACATCACCATCTTCCGTATTGATCCAGTATTGATAATAGTCATAAGGCGATGTTTTTGACGCCTCCAGCCAGACAGCGCCTTTTTCAGTTTTACCCATTTTTTTGCCGGAGGATGTGGTCAGCAAGGGATAGGTCCAGCCATAAACTTCTTTCTGCTCCATCCTGCGGATCAGATCCAATCCGGACAGAATATTGGCCCACTGATCATCACCGCCCATTTGCAGAACACAGCCATAACGACGGTATAACTCCAGAAAATCATACGCCTGCAGAAGTTGGTAATTGAACTCCAGAAAGGATAAGCCTGTTTCCAGGCGAACTTTGTAGGTTTCAAAAGACAGCATACGATTGACAGAAAAGTGCCTTCCAATATCTCTGAGAAAATCAATGTAATTCAACGATCTCAACCAATCGGCGTTGTTCACCAGAAGAGCGCCTTGTTCAAAATCAAGAAATCTTGAAAATTGAGGTTGCATGGCATCAATGTTTTGCTGGAGGTTTTCTTCAGAAAGCATTTTGCGCATTTCTGTCTTACCGCTGGGGTCTCCGATCATGGCGGTTCCACCACCCACCAGTGCAATGACACGGTGTCCGGCACGCTGCATGTGAGCCAATCCCATGATGGGAATAAGATGTCCTACATGCAATGAATCCGCTGTGGGATCAAAGCCTGTATAACAACAGATTTGCCCTTGTTTAACCTGTTTCTCAAGCATGTCAGGATGTGTTACCTGCTGGGAAAATCCTCGTTCACGAAAAATATCCAGAATACTCACGGTGCCTCTTGCAATGAATCAATGATGTTATGATAACAGAGCGGGAAGAGTTTTGTCTCTGCCCGGTGTTCAGATAGCGGACAAAACCGTTTGCCTAAGGCGCAGAACGATTGCTTCCTCAATGGAAATGGTCTGGGATTGATGAGACACATCCGTGGGGTTTATTCCGCAATAATCCACTCCTGACAGGTGTCTCCACCGACCTGCCCGTGGGCGTTCATCCGGACGCACCGGCGTGGTGCAACGATTACAGCCGATGGTGGGAAAACCCTGCTCATGAAGGGGATTGATGATGGTGTCCTGTTCAAGGGCCAATGTTTCATAGTCCTCATTGGAAATAGTGGCCATAGGATTGATCCTGATCAACTTCATGGAGGTGTCCATGCTGACAATCGGTACTTTGGATCGTGCGCCGCCTTCCCCACGACGAAGTGGTCCCAGCAGGGCATCATAATCCTGATGTAACTCCAGCAAGGGTTCCACTTTTCTCATATGACAGCATTTTTCCTGTCCCGCATGGCTGATGTACAGCACTCCATGAAGTCGGGTTTGTTCTTCCATGGAAAGTTTCGGGGCGTAACGTTTTAGCGGTAATCCGTAGGAATTCCTGATCTGTTCCATCGTGTCGTAGGTTTCCTGAAACAGCACACCGGTATCCGAAAAAACCAGATCCAGCTTATGGCCTGATTTATACACCAGTTTGCACAGAATGGAGCCTGCTTTTTGCCCTGAAGTCAAAATACCGATACGCGGAAACACCTTGATACTCCATTCCAGGATTTCATAGGGGGTTCTGGATTCGAGGTATTGATTGACGGGCTGAAGGTCCTGTTCAGAAAGAGTCACCAGATTTGCCACGATGTGTCCTCTCGGGGAATACTAGGTCTAAAGGATGAAATACAATGTTCAAAGAAGCCAAAATATTGAATTAAGATATGACAAGCAAGTTTTTTGGGGGGGTGAAACAGCCCTTACGGAATGGTCTGATTTTTGTTATGGATGGATTGATCATCAATGGAATCAAACAGTTTTGCCTGTTGACAGACCCTTCGCTCCTGTTTGAAAAATATCGACAATATGATGTTGTGGTCTAATAGAATTTAGAGTATTCAAACCGTATTTGGGCGAAACGATGACTATCGCCCTTAAACTTGAGAAGGAGTTTTTATGCCTCAGATTTCTGTTCCAGTCTGGAAAATTATTTTTAAGGATCAATATGTGCGTTATGGTGCCTTGGCAGGCGTTCTTGCAGGATTATTTTTTCAGCAATTTGTGATTCTTCCTTTATTTCTTGATCCTGATTATTTATGGATCAATCAGGCACTCACTGTTTGCGGAATGGGAATGATCGGTTGGGGCACCGGAGTTTATACCGGTTACTACAAACCGGGCAAACGTCCGCATTTGAAGGTTTATCGTTGAAAAAAGGAAGTTTATGAAAATGACCATGGAGCAAATTGATCAGCGTTTCCGTTGGATACTGTTAATCATCACTCTGTTTCTGGGAGCCATACGATGGTTTCTGGAAGAAGAAAACATCTGGATACATGGCAGTTTTATTATATGCATGGCTGGTATTGTCGGTTATTTCACCAACTTTCTTGCCATCCGGATGCTGTTTCAACCCAAACGGGGTACAGTTCTGGGATGGGAAGGCCTGGTTCCCAAAAACAAACCTGATATTGCCCGGAGTCTCGGTGAAAGCATCCAGACCCAGCTTTTGGCTCCTGAAATCATTCTCGAATACATCCAGCAACACCAGCTCATTGAAAAAAGCACAGAAAACCTTGTGCTCTGGATCGACCAGATGCTTCAAAACGAAACCATTCGTGGCAACATCACAGATCAGATCATTTCCATTCTCAAGACCCGTGGACCGGAATATGTAGAAACCCTATTCAATCATTCAGAATCCGCCATTCAGTCTCTCGCTCGTGATCCTGAAACCATCAAAAAATACTGGATGATGATCCGTAAGGAAATCCAGACTTATACAGACTCTTTGGAGAACAGAAACAAAATCGCGGAATTCATCCGTAAAGTTGTGCAAGAAAAAATTCCGCAGATTGCCGAGGTCGTTGATAGCGCAATGGACCGTTATCTTACAGAACATCAGGGAATTGGGACTATTGGTATTGGCTTGAAAAAGCTTATTTCGTTTGACAGCAGTGCGATCCATTCCCTGCTGGAGCGATTCATTGCTGATCCCGAAACCAGCCAGCGTCTGGTTGGCGTGCTGGATATTCTGGTGGCGGAAATTTCAGAAAAAATAAACTCTCCTGAAACCCAGCATCTGTTGGTAACCAAAATTGAACAATGGGTCGATTTGAGTGCTGATTTTGCCAGAAGGAATATTCTTCCACAAAGCATTGAACAATTACAGATCTGGCTGGATGATCCAAAAAGCTGGCAACAGATTGATTACTCATTTCTCAAACTCATGGAGCAGGTAAAATCTTTTGTGCTTCAGTTCGCAAATTCAAGTGATGGCAAAACACTGCTTAAAAACTGGATTGGAAAAGCGGTTCACAAAATCAATGTCACGGATCTTGTGGAAGAACAGGTGATGAAGCTGGATACCGATGAACTGGAAAAAATGATTCTCAATAATACCGGAGGCAATCTGGTGGTGATTCAGTTCATCGGCGGCGTTCTGGGGTTGATCGCAGGCCTGGTTCAGGTCCACATCGGCTTTGCTTTTCCGTTGATCATTCTCATTGTCATTGTCTGGATCGCTCATGAACATAACAGACGCTATTATGAACGGATCGGCGCAAAACAATGATTAAGACGGTTCATTTCACCCGGGAAACAGCGGCATGGTTATCCCGCACATCATCCACAAACAGGAGCAAATATATATGAGCAGCAAAAAGAAAATCGGAACCCACGAAATCGGCCTGGACATTGGTGTGGTGCTGGCAAAGTATTTTTTCAAGACAGAATACATGCATTACGGATACTGGAAAAAGGGCGTGGCCATCAACGTTGATAATCTTCCCCAGGCACAGGAAGAATACGCAAATCTGCTTCTGTCCAATATTCCAGAAGGCACAAAAACCATTCTGGATGTTGGTTGCGGAATCGGTACAGTTGCAGAAAAACTGCTCAATGCGGGATATGAAGTCGATTGTGTTTCACCGAGTCCCCAACTGACACAATACACACGCAATCGTCTGGGTTCAAGGAGCCATATTTATGAAAGCCTGTATCAGGAGGCTCAAATTCCAAAGCGTTATGACATGGTCCTGTTCAGCGAAAGCTTTCAGTATATTCCTCTGGAAGAGGCCCTGAAAAAAACATTGAGTTTACTAAATCCCGGAGGACACCTGCTGATTTGTGATTTTTTCCGCAAGGAGGTGCAGGGCGAAAGCCCCATCAGCGGTGGACACAAGCTTGCACGTTTTTATGAAATTCTTCCTCAATATCCGCTAAAAACCATTGTTGATTTGGACATCACCCGCGAAACAGCCCCAAGCCTGGACATCATGGATGATATTCTCACCAATGTCGTCCACCCCATCTGGAATGCCGTAGCCTATTACATGAATGTCAATCATCCGGCTGTTTCAAAATTGTTTGTGTGGAAAAACAGGGAGAAAATAGAAAAGGCGCATCGTAAATATTTCACGCATCGAACCAATGGAACCCATTTTCAACAGTTCAAATCATACCGGTTGATGGTTTTTCAGCAAAAATGACAAAAAATCATTGAGGTAAAACTATGATGAATTACACCACTGGAACTCTCGGGATTATCCTTTGGGCGGGCATTGTCCTGGCGGAACCCTGCTATCTCAATATTGAGCAGGCGGAAGGAATGGATCAACACCAGATTTATCCGATTGCCGAAGCCATCATGAATCAATATGTCGCACCAATCCAACCCATGCCTGAAGCAGGGATTCGGTCTGATGACTGTCATTACCGGTTGAGCATCATTCCGTCAGGCAACAGCATTACAGCCACATTCTCTGGAAAAGTCAGTGCTTTGGGCAATTCAGGAAAATCCGGAATGGATGGTGTGGCTCAGGCTATTCTCAGGGCCGTGTATGGAATTTCCACTGATTCAACCAGAGCATCTATTTGCAAAGCCTATCCGGAATATTTTGATACACGATGTTCTGCAACCGCTTTAACACCTGAACATCAGGAAATCAAGATTCCCCCGGAACCAGCCAGCGTCATTGTGGTTCCCCGGGAGGACCCACAGCATTTTCGCCGGAGAGACAATCCTTCCCCGCTCATGATGGATCGTCCCAAACAAAATGAAATTCCACCGCAAGTGGAGAAACACCTTCGGCAACTTGTAAAAAAAGGGAGACTGGATGAGGCTTTGAACAAAATTGATGAAAAGTTAAAGGAACATCCTGATCATCCCGGTTTGCTGTTTGGTAGAGCGGAAGTGTTGTATCAGATGAATCGTCCCAGACAAGCCAGAGACAGTGCCCAGCGTGCCTGCGAACTGGGCAACAAGAGGGCCTGTGATGCCCTTCAGAAAATCAGAAACCGCTAGTTGTCTGTAATATTCTGGGTTCTGGCGACCTTGTTGACCATCATTTGAGTTTCGAGGCTGACGGTCACCTTGCCTGATTTACGGCGAATTCCCTTCTGGAAAAATATGTTGTTCGGAATGATCACCAGTGACGGTTCTTCATCCTGTTGTTGATGTTCCAGTGTGGTGTAGATCAGATTCAGATCAACCACTTTTCCCCGGATGCCCGCATTGGTACTGGTGGGTTCAATCACCTCAATTTCATCGCCAATCCTGAAAGGTTTTACTACCAGCAGAATAAACGTGCACAGCACATTGCTCAAAACACTCCATACAGCTACAAATCCGACCGCGACCATTGCCAGAACAGCAGAAATCACTGTCCAAATGCTGACAATACTCACACCGTATTGTTGAAGGATGAGTAGCATGAATATTAAGATTATCAGCCATTTTCCAACTCGTTGCAGGATTTGATTCACCAGTGCTGTTAGCAGTTTCTGTTTTTCCAGAGAATTCATGCCTTTTCGAAAAAATTTCAGCAACACCATTCCTGCCGCTAACAGAATTATTGAAGAAATCGTCGCGTACATTAGTTCCCACGCGGGTGTTGAATCTTTAATCCAGTCCAGACTGACCCAATGTTGCATAATCACCTTTTGAAAAACTGGTTTTGGAAGATACTGTTAAATACTCAACATTGGTAAGGAATCGCACAAAAACAACTTACCCAATTGGAATAACTCTGTAATTCCAATTGGGTAGATAGTCATCAAACAGAAGTGTCATGCTCTCTTTGAAGTCATCTGCTACTGTTCTTCCTGTCAGAAATACGTGTGCGATTCCTTAAGGCGTTCTTCGCCGGGGAATCCCCCTTTTCAAAGGGGGCATGGGGGATTTAACGCTCAGAATTACATCCCCCAAACCCCTTGAACCACGGGGGAATTGAAACACAGCACCATTCAGAATGCTTAAGTTGATGACATTGGGATCACGGCGAACACACAGGCTCACCCCTACGATTTGTGTCCGAAAATATGACCGGCATATGGTTTCATGCGATATCCGTTCCAGGAACTATGGTTTCCAGAGTTTGTTATGGAACAACGCAAGCAGAACAAAAAATTCCAGACGCCCAAGCAACATCATTACGCATAGAGCCAGTTTGGACGGATCATCGAAATGCGCGAAATTTTCCATGGGTCCAACGGTACCAAATCCGGGACCAGTGCCAGACAGACAGGTCATTACCGCGGTAAGCGAGGTCAACAGATCATTATCCCGATAAGCCAGAAACAGCGAACCCAAAGCCAGGGATGTCATATAAACACAGAAAAAGCCTAAAACAGAATGCAGTAGGTCATTATGGATTAGGGTGGTACCCACTCTCAATTTAGTCACAAGCGATGGTGTAAACCCCAACCTGATGTTGTTCGCTATAATTTTGAACATCAAAAACACCCTGAATTGCTTCAGTCCTCCGGCAGTGGAACCAGCCATGCCGCCCATCAACAAACATAAAAAAATCATGAACTGTGGTCCATACGCATAAAGTTCATAGTCATCTGAGGCAAACCCGGTCGTGCTGATGATCGACATCAACTGGAAGGTCGCTGACCGCAAAGCATGGAGAAAATCATAGTCAGTGCGGAGCCAAAGGGATATGGTGCTGACTGAACAGAAAATAATGATTACCGTAATAAAAAACCGCAGTTCCGCATCCTTCAAAACGGCTTTCCAACGGCCTTTGACCAGCAGATAATACAATCCAAAATTCACGGCGGCAAAAAACATGAATACAATAATGATCCATTCAATCATTGGAGAATGAAAATCCGCGACACTGCCATTTTTTGTAGAAAATCCCCCACTGGCCATGGTTGAAAAACTATGCACAATCGCATCCAGTGGCGCCATGCCGGCCAACCAGAGAAGCGTGGCTTCCAGTGCTGTCAGAAACGCGTAGGTGTACCAGAGATTTCGGGAAGTATCTCTGATTCTGGGGGTGACTTCACCTGAGGTCGGGCCCACTGATTCTGTTTTGAACAGCATCTTGGAACCAACACCGAGATTGGGGAATACGCTGACAAACAACACAACAACGCCCAAACCGCCAATCCAGTGAGTGAGACCGCGCCAGAACTGTAATGCGGGAGGCAAAGCTTCAATATTGTTCAAAATGGAGGAACCGGTAGTGGTGAAGCCTGAAACCGATTCGAACAACGCATCCACAAACCGGGGAATGGCGTTGCTTTCCCAGTAAGGCAACGCGCCGACAATTCCGAGTGCCAGCCAGGCATAAGCCACAATAAGAATAGCGGTTCTTGGAAAAAATATTTCATTGCTGCCTTTTCCATAACGACGCAGAACGATTCCTGTCAGGGCAATAAATAAAGATGTTCCCAAAAACAGTTTTCCCAAATAAGGATCCCATTCAAAATAGAAACACCAGGGAAGCGGGAGCAATAAGAATGTTGCCAATAACAAATGCAGCAAACCCACAATTTTACAGAAAGTTTTCTTTGTGTCATAGGCATACATGGATTTGAGATTCATGGGACTCCTTTACTATGGATAAAATCATTCATTTTGTTCTACATCCCCTTCAGTCTGTGGATTGATGGTTCAATAGATTTTAAGACGATATCCGACACCCGGTTCGGTGAGAATATGCCTGGGCCGGGTTGAGTCTGTTTCGATTTTTCGGCGGAGATTGCTGATGTTGACTCTCAACAAATGCGACTCTGACGCATCATGCCGTTGCCAGACCTGTTGCAGAATCTGCTGGTGGGTCATGACCTTTCCCGCATGTGTTACCAGCAACCGCAATACATCATATTCAGTTGGTGTGAGCTGGATTTCCCTGCCCTCCACCGTGACCAGCCTACGGGTTAAATCAACCACAAGATTGTCTGATTGAAAGATGGCTTCTGTTTCAGGATGGGCGGCTCTTCTCAGGGCGGCCCGGACTCTGGCCATGAGTTCACCCATGCTGAAGGGTTTGGTCAGATAATCATCAGCGCCGGCGTCCAGTGCGGCAATCTTATCGGTTTCCTGCTCCCGTACAGAAAGGATGATGATGGGAATTCTGGTCCATTCCCGCAATCGGCGTGTCACTTCAATGCCATCCATCCTGGGCAGTCCGAGGTCCAGAAAGATGATATCCGGTCGATGATTGATCACTTCCTGAAGTGCGGCCTCACCGCAGTCAGCTTCAAAAACCATGTAGTTGTTTGCTTGTAAGGCTGTGTTGAGAAAACGCCTGATGGCATAATCATCATCAACAACCAACACTCTTAGTTGTGTTTCCATAAGCATTTTTTACCGGTAAAATGATGGTCATAATGGTCCCGCCGCCAGAGCGTCCATGAACAGTAATTTTTCCATGATGGGCTTCCACCAAACCTTTACAGATGGATAGCCCCAGACCGGTACCCGCGACATTGTCCCGGCGATGAATCCGGTAGAATTTATTAAAAATGAAGGGAATTTCATCTGCGGGAATTCCAATCCCCTGATCAATCACATCCAGTTCAATCGAAGATTCCTTGACTGTCACAGTCACTTCAATCGGGGTGTTTTCGGGGGAATATTTCAACGCATTATCAAGCAGATTGACCAGCACCTGCATCATCAGCATGAAATCCATCGGAATCAATGGGATATCTAAGGGAATGCTGGTTTTTATGAGACGATTTCCAATCTGGGTTTCAAGATGACTCAGAGCAACCCCAATCACATCCTGAATATCCCCCGGTTCGTAACGAACCTTGATGGATCCTGCTTCAAGCCGAGTCATCTCCAGTAGATTGCTGACAATGCGATTCAAGCGGGTCGCCTGCTGCCAGGCCGTGTTGATCAGTATTTTGCGTGAATTTTCATCCAGATGCGTTTCATCCTCAATCAGGCTGCTCAAAGACCCGGTGATGGTGACGAGAGGTGTGCGAAGATCGTGAGAAATTGAATTCAATAAGGCTGTCTGAAATCGGTCGGTTTCTTTCAGAAGTTGTGCTTCCTGTGCCTTTGTCGCCAGTTGCAGACGTTCAATTGCCTGGGCGCCCTGGTTGGCAATGGATTCCAGAAATTGTAACTGGGATTTATTGAGCGAATTGACCGCTACGGGAATTTTCAGAACACCCACTGGTGTTTTTGAGGATCTTAACGGGAAATAGACCGCCGTGAGTTCTGGAAAAATCGGGGTTCCCGCTCCAGTAGTACAGTCCCGGTCAAACGCCGTTTTAGCCGCCTGTTGATCCGTGTTTGACCATTTTTCTGAATCCTCGGGGATTGAAACCAAACGGTTATTCTGATTGAGCCAAACCACGCCTCTCTCGCCATAAAGCGTTTCAACGTGAATTGATATGATTTCCAACACCCTGTCCAGTTCACTGGCACCCACAAGATCACGACTTAAATGATAGAGTGCCTCCATTTGCAAGGCACGTTGCTCGGCTTCTTTGGTTTGTTTCCGAGACTGGGCCGCAAGTGTGCTGATGATAATACCCACCAGCAACAGGCCCATGAATGTCAGCAGATATTGTGCATCATGAACAACATAAGTGTAATACGGAGGGATAAAGATCAGATTGAACACCAACACACTCAGGCAGGAGGCCAGAATCGCGGGTTTCAATCCATAGCGCAGTGCAGCGACAATAACCGCTGTGAGGTAGAGCATGACCAGATTGGTTGGCTCCACATAAGGACGAACAGGGTAGCCCAGCAAGGAAACCAGCAACACCAACAACAAACTGAAACCATAATTTTTGAAAACCATGACAGTCACTCCCCTGATTTAAATACACATGATTGATACACGTTTTACTTTAACAGATTACGTATCTCGATAGTGTCAAATTTTGAGGAATGTATGTCAAGAAAGTGTAAAGACGGCCGGGATCAAGGGGAAATTTGAGGAGCGAACTTGATGGGAGGGTTAATAAGGAACGTTCAAAAAATAACATGGAAACTTTGACGTGTGATCACCCCTTACATAGATACAAACGCTGGTAGCGTCGGGTTACGTCCCGACGTTCTCCGGAAAGGCATCGGGACGTAACCCGATGCTACCGTTTTCGCCCCGGGATTCACCGTATAATACGAAAAAGTTTACAACTTATTCTTTTGCCGTTCCTATATTGCAGAAAGTCAATCCTGCATGAAATGTTTGGAAAGCCTGAGTCCCTGATGTTGATAATGCGACTGGATACCTGAGCCATACAACTGCACAGGGGATTCATCGTTGGTTTCAAACAGAATCCGGCAAAGCACCTGTCCATGCTCAATCAAAAAAGGCACATCATGTGGTCTGATTTCAAGAACAGCCTTTGCGCCAATCTTGCCCTGGGAGGAAAAACCAAATCCTGAATCAAAAAAACCTGCGTAATGCACCCGTAATTCTCCGCTGTCCGGATCATAGGCAATCATTTCACCACAGATGTCTTCAGGAATTGCGATTCTCTCCCGCGACGCAAAAATGTAAAATTCTTCAGGCTCCAGAATGATATGTCCATTTTTGAGCGAAATTGGTTCCCAGAAGGCATGAACCGGGTAATGATTCACTTTGCGGATATCAATCACTTCGCTGTTCTTTTTAGAGCGGTACCCCACGATGCCTGAATGCAACGATTGAGACAGGTCAATGCTGAGAAACAAACCATCATCACCAATATCCACATTATTTTCGGGCACAGCGTTTCCATGATCGTCATACAACAAGGGAAATTTTTTGTAATATTCCCTGATTTCGTTTTCATCAAGCCGTAAGGAGTGTTCATTGACCAGTCTCAATTGATTCAGACTGTCGCCGGAATGCACTTCAATGGTGAAGGACATCGGCGAAACTTCGACATATAATTTTCCATGATATCCGGGCGCGACATAATTGAAACGGTAATCATAGTCCGAAATAACTCTGGTGAAGATGTCCAGACGACCGGTTGAGCTTTTCGGATTTGTTCTGCCGTGAATGTGTTCCGGCAGATTCATCATTTCCTGAAGCGGAATGATATAAACACAGCCTTTTTCGAGAATGGCCCCCTGGCGCAGATCCAGTTCATACATCAGCAATTCATTGATTTTATCCTCAACCCTGGCGGTTCTGGTCAGAAAACTGCTGCGTACCCGATAGCACACAGCACCCAATCTCAAATCAAGGGTATTGGGTTGGATCTGTCCTGAGGTGAAGGGAGTTTGTGATCCAATCATTCCCTGCTGGATCAAGGTCTGAATTTGACGAGAACTGAGTACGCCTGCCATGAGGATTTTTTCTTAAAGGTGGAGAAATGCTGATTCTTTAGTTTAGACAACGATAATCCCAAAGAAATCAGGTCATAAAAACAATATGGACGAAGGTTCTAAAGATATCATGAAATAATTACAAGTGATTAAAGCACTGACCCCAGCTTTCATCTTGAATCGAGCACCTACTATGGCTATGATGCCCGTCTTTCGCGTATTTCCGGTGTGTCCGGAACAATCCTATCACTCCCTCCACAGGATGATTTATGAGCAGTACTGAATACAAAGTCGACCGTAGAGATATTTTATTCACTATCAATGAAGTGTTTCAGGCATCCAAACTTTGCGAACTTCCAGAATATTCTGAAATGGATCAGGATTTGTTCAACATGACGATCAACGAATCAGCTAATTTTGCTGAGAAAGTTATTGCTCCAATAAATGCCACAGGAGACAAACAGGGGTGTGTGGTTCAGAATGGAACGGTCAAAACACCTGAGGGTTTTGCGGCCGCCTGGAAAAAAATGGGCGAAGATGGCTGGATTGGCATGAACATGCCCGTTGAAGTGGGTGGACAGGGAATGCCCAATCTGATCACCGCCGCGTCAAGAGACATTCTGATGGGAGCAAATCCCGCGTTTTTTCTGACCTGCACATTGACAAGCGGTTCAGCCAATCTGATTCGTTCTTTTGGCAATGCGGAACTGATTGAACAATATTGCGAAAAAATGTTTTCCGGTGAATGGACCGGGTCCATGTGTCTGACGGAACCCTCCTCCGGAAGTTTTCTGGGAGACATCACCACCACAGCCATCAAAGAGGGCGATCATTACCAGATCAAAGGCACAAAACAGTTCATCACCAGTGGTGAACATGACATGGCCGACAATATCATCCACCTGTTGCTCGCACGCACACCCAATGCCCCACTGGGAACCAAGGGCATCAGTCTGTTTGTTGTGCCAAAAATCCGCTTGGATGGAACCCCCAATGATGTGCATATCGTCAATATCGAACACAAAATGGGAATCATGGGTTCACCCACCTGTGTCCTGTCTTTTGGCGACAATGGCAACTGTCATGGTTATCTGCTTCAGGAAGAAAACAAGGGTATGGCACAGATGTTTCAAATGATGAATGAAGCCCGGTTGTTTGTGGCTATTCAGGGATTGAGTGCCTCTGCCGCCGCCCTGGGATTTGCGCAGTCTTATGCCAACGAACGGCTTCAGGGAGCCGCGATTGAAGAAGGCAAAAACCCCAACGCGCCTAAAATTCCGATTGTTCAGCATCCTGATGTCCGACGGATGTTGATGCGGATGAAAGCCACCACAGAAGGACTTCGCGGGTTGGTCTATGCCTGTGGATATTATGATGACATGGCCGAACACGCACCGGAAGAATTGAAGGAACATTATCAAAATCTTCTGGACATCCATATTCCAATTGCCAAATCGTTTGCCACCGATCAGGGCTTCGAAAGCGCATGCACCGGAATTCAGGTTTTGGGTGGTGTCGGTTTTACCAAGGATTTTCCACTCGAACAGAATGCCCGTGATTTGAAAATCGCTTCCATTTATGAAGGAACCAACGGAATTCAGGCGCTGGATCTGGTTGGACGTAAATTTCAGATCAAAAACGGAGCTCTGGTAGCCTCACTCAAACAAGAATTGGAAACCCTGGGCCAAATCAAAAATATTCCAGCCAATGTTCAGAAACTGATTGCAGAATGGAAAAAATATGAGGGTTTGATGTTTGATGCCATCATGAATCTTCAGAAAATGTCACAAACCCACGGACCTCGAGGATATTTTCTGTATGCGGTCAACATGCAGTCCCTGATGGGTGATGTCATGTGCGCCTATTATTTGCTCAAGCAGGCAATTGTCGCGCAAAATAAATTTGACGCAATGGTGAAAGGTGATCCGAAACAGTTTGCTGCCGAAAACCTGGATGGCCAGTTTTACTGGAATAAAGTACGAACCACCGAGTTTTATATTTACAGTATCTTGCCTCGTGCACTGGAAAATGCCCGTGTGATTGAAAACGGCCACATTTCTCCCTTGGAAGCCTACCTGTAATAGTCTGAAAAGAGGGGGTAATTCCATGCCCCCCTTTCTTTCCTATGAAAGAACTTTTTCCTGTCAGGGTTGATCACATTTTCGATCGAAATATGCTCAATCCCTCTGTCGATCCATGTATCAGAAGGTCTATCGGGTTTGCTGATTTGTGAGGAGGAATCTTGATTTTTGGAATTCCATTATTGGTCTTTTTGGTTGGGATCATTTTCTTGATCCAGTGGATTGCTTTCATTCCGGCTTTTATCTTTCAAACGGAAAAGTTCTTCGATTTAATCGGCAGCATGACTTATGTTTTGATAATGAGTCTTGCCGTATTTCTAAGCGCTGAGATGGATGGCCGATCCATGCTCCTGCTTGTTCTGGTCATGATCTGGGCCATACGCTTAGGACTATTTCTGTTCAGTCGCATCCAAAAAACTGGAAAAGATTCTCGTTTTGACAAAATAAAGCCATTCTTTCTGCCATTCCTGCTCACATGGACGATCCAGGGACTATGGGTAACCTTCACTTTGGCGGCCGCACTTTCCGCAATCACGACCACCCACCGCAAGGACATGGGCTTTCCAGCCCTGATTGGTTTAATCCTCTGGATTTCCGGATTTTTTTTTGAAGTGGTGGCAGACCACCAGAAACGCGCTTTCAGGGCAAATCCTGACAACCAAGGTAAATTCATTGACTCTGGCTTATGGGCACTGTCTCGTCACCCCAATTACTTCGGTGAGATTGTTCTCTGGATTGGAATTGCCGTGATTGCAATCCCCGTGTTGCAGGGCTGGCTGTGGTTGAGTTTGATCTCTCCTGTTTTTGTAATTATTCTGCTCACTCGCATCAGTGGTATCCCCTTACTGGAAAAAGCCGCCGATAAACAATGGCTTGAGCAAGAAGCCTATCAAGCCTATAAGGAACGCACTCCGCTTCTTATTCCCAAACTCTGGATCCATCAATAACGGTTCATTTCGTCAAGTCTGCTTGTCAGAAATGGATTTCACTCGAATCAAGACACTTCTGAGCTATGCATTATGTCACATTTCAAAGGAATGATTGTTCTGAGTTACATCATGCTCAATCTGTTGATTGCCAGCATTCCGCTTATGATTCTGGTGTTCTGTAAGGCGTTGATCCCCTTCAATCCCGTCCAACGCGGAACTTATTATTTGATGACCCGACTCTATGGAATCGCGACCTGGATTGATGATCTGCTGTTCTGGAATTTTCTTGGTACCGAATTGGAGATCCGGGGAACCATAGACAAGTCCAAAGAGGAGACCCATCTCATCATCGCAAATCACCG
The DNA here is from genome assembly GCA_015232315.1 of SAR324 cluster bacterium. Lineage (NCBI taxonomy): Bacteria > Deltaproteobacteria > SAR324 cluster bacterium. The sequence goes on from JADFZZ010000007.1 coordinate 81,344, forward strand.
CTCCTGGACGGACATTTTAATATTGCAGAGTATATTTAATGATAAAACTCCTGTACTCAAATTTTTGATTAAAAAAGCACTCAGATATGTTCCCTTTGTGGGTTGGATCTGCTGGGCTTATGAATATCCGTTCATTCCCTTAAAACTGGAAAATGGACATCCGGTGGGACAAAGCCATGCCAAAGAAAAACTGAAGCAGGATCTGACCAAACTCAAACATTCACCAGCCACTATCGTGAATTTTGCGGAAGGTACCCGGTTCACCAACATCAAATGGCAAAAGCAAAATTCACCTTATTCTTACTTGCTGAAACCCAAAACAGGCGGATTCAAAATCATTCTTGATGAATTTGGAAACCTCATTCATTCAATTTATGATGTCACCATCGTTTATGATTCCCTGAATCATACTTTTTGGGATTTTCTATGCGGAAATTGTAAAAAAATTATTGTTGTCCTTCAGAAAATACCTCTTGATGATGCCTCATTTCCTCCTGAACCTTATGAAAAAGAGGCACTACAACAATGGATCAACAAACAATGGCAACAAAAAGATCACATCATTCAGAATGTGCTCAATGAATCATGAATGCGTTAGAATACTGACTACCAACGTTAATAAGTACCCGACCTTGATCGTGTATTTAACATTCTGAGGAACAAAATGAGATTATGGTCATTACACCCTAAATACCTGGATGCTAAAGGGCTTGTTGCACTTTGGCGAGAAGGATTGCTGGCACAAAAAGTATTAGAGGGAAAAACAACGGGCTATCGGCACCACCCTCAATTGCAACGATTTCGAGAACAGGCTTATCCTTTAGTGGCCATAGGAACCTACCTCCTATCTGTTCATGATGAAGCAACTTTTCGAAATTATTCGTTTGACAGATCGAAAATCTCAATTTTTGACAACAGCATACAACTTTCAGTAACCAAAGGGCAAATCCTGTACGAGTGGAAACACTTGTTAACCAAACTATATCAGCGCAACGCTGCACAATACGGAAAAATCCAGGTGATTCTGGAACCGGAATGTCACCCAATATTTCGGGAAATGCCAGGTGATATCGAACAATGGGAGATCCGATTTCGGAGACTGGACAAATGACTTCTGTGATGCCTCAAATATTTTCTCATTCCGGATTCATTCCGGATTCAAGGGTTATCGACTATTTTGGACAAAAGAACAGCTATGCCAGAAACCGGCAAATCTAGCGGTTTTTTTTCATTGTTCATTATTGTTCATTCGTTTTGCTGTTCTTCTTTCGAGAGAGAAAACCATGAAAGCTAGTGTTTATCAGGGTTTGCTGTTGGTGCGTCCGGAAGGACTCGAACCTTCGACCAACGGATTAGAAAGCCGTTGACGTATGACTGCAACATATTGTTTTTATTATATTTTTAACAAAGTGTCATTTTTCATTCCGGATTCATTCCGGATTCAAGGGTGAGTAACCCCCCCTGAAATTGACAAAAAACGGTTTCGGTTGACGGTGGAACAGGATTCATTTTTAACTTATTTTTAACGCATTTTTGAGTGGAGGTTTTATGCAAGCCATTCGCTATTTCGAGCATCATGGGCAAACCATACAAAACAACAAAACCGTCCATCATGACAAGTTCTACAAAATAAAGCTGGAACAAGTCAATGGCATCTGGGTTGTCGAAACTTGGCGGGGCCGGTGCGGAAAACAAGGGCGGTTGATCCCGTTCGGTTATCCCACTCAGGAGCAAGCCCTGGACAAAATCGGGTACCTGGCCTATGCCAAAGCTCGCAAGGGATACCAAGAGGTGAGTATCTAACAATTTCAACAGGGGCCAGCTCAAAATAAAATATTTTTGCGATTTTGCTTTAACTGTTCTATCTAATGCGGATTGCCTTCAATTATTCAACAACATAACTCCAGAGGACTTATGCTTGATACTCAACTCATCGAACTAAACAACCAAATCCTGATCGACAGTACCCATACGCCCGAAGAACTCGAAGACCTCCCAACCCTCTCCACGCTCATCCAGGGCTACCAATACCTTGAACAGCAGACACACGGCCTGAAACGCAACGGGCTTAAAATCCTGCTCTTTATCCATCACTACCGGACACTGTACTTCCAGGATCCTATTTTTGAGCGGTACCGAGACAAACCGTTTGTGGATTTTGTTTGTGAGGTGGTCATGCAGCAATCGAAAGCCACCGCCTATGATGATGTGGCCATCATTAAAATGCTCGACAAGCATAGTGCCTGGCATGTGCTGGATTCCAAACGTTCAAACCTCATCCGTTACCTGCGGGAAGTGGTTTCAGTCCGACTGTTGTCCGTCCAGAGGGATCTGCTGGATGCCGTGGATCATATCAGCAATGAGGAGCTGCTCCGCATTAAAGAGGCCGATACCGACAACCAGAAAAAACAATTGGTGGAGCGGGATAGAACTTACAGGTTTGTGGCTTACCCGAACCTGCCCGTAAAACGCCGGATAGACGAAAAAAACAAACGCTATGAAATCAAGGGTGCATTGAGCTTTCTCCGTGCGCTGGATGATTTACTGGCCTCAGTGACAGAAGAAGACTTTCAACGCATCGTTGCCGAATACAAGAAATACTGATTTAATCATTTGATTTTATTCAGTTTTTAACTCAAGACAGTAATCACAGCACTCACGGAAGTGCTGCGCTTCCTGTCTCGCCCAGAAATCGTGGAACGATTCGTGTTTTTCTGGCGGGAGCTGTTTCAAAAACTCTTTGATTATCAAATACTGCATCCTTAAAAAATGCCGTTGCAAAACCTCTATGTCTTCAACTTCTCTGGTGCTATTTTCAGTCTTACTCATGGTCTCCTGCCTTTCTCATGGCTAACAACAAATCTTTGATGTGCAGATAAAATTCGCAATCAGCATGTTTGTGCTTCGAGTCAAAATATTCAAACAGTGACATGCCTTCCTCCCTGGCAATATCACTCAAAGTGACATTTACCCGCTGTGCCTGACTCACAAATTCTCGAAAACATTCAATTTTGGCGGTGGTTAATCGGAGCTTGTCCGAAAGAATCATGCTCATCACCTTGAACAGTAGCACAGACTCGTACTGGAAATTCGCCATTTCAAAATCCAACTTCAAAAACGACACATCTGTCTCAGCAAAAATATCCGCTGATACTGGTTGCCGGTTGAGGCATGACATCTCTCCGAAAACATCTCCACACCGGCATAACTGGTAAAGGGGATTTCCATTCACCTGTACGGTTACAGACCCGGAAAGCAAAAAATAAATATAATAATTGACCTCGCCTTGAATCATGAGCCTTGTCCCAGCTTTACAACTACCCAGCACTGCCATGTCGCCCATATCGTCCAGCATTTCTTGCGTAAACCCTGAAAAGAGCCGCGATTCTTGACGTAAAATCTGGGTTGCTTCATCGAACGTCATTGTTTCCTTGCCAGTTTTTCGAGTTGTTCGACATATTCCGAAATGAGATGATCTTTCAGGCCATTCGTCAGTAGGAGTTTGTGTTGCCATGTTCCTTGAAACCGCCCAAGAAATTGCTCCCACCACAACTTATCAAAATGAATTTCGCAATCACCATCAATATACACGATACGCTCATTCAAAGCGTGATACCCCATTATCCGTGGCGGTATCCTGGTCACAACATCCAAGTGATTGACCACATGAAATACGGAATACGCAAACGTCCTGGAAATATATTTCACAAAATTCGAGTCACCAACCCTGGGACAGCCGAACGTGTACGTGCTTTGATAACAGGCGGTAAACTGATTGTTGATGTGCAGGTGATAGGTGAGTAACAACGCCAGGGCACCACCAAGACTGTGCCCTGTGATCCAGATGCTTTTACCTGTGGAAATGCGGGAAAGTATCTCGATAATTTGCGGATACACCACATTGAGCATATAGCTGAAGCCCGAATGTATCCCGCCATGGGGAGTGTATAGCTTGTCTACTTTAATGTCAGACATGGCATCATACCAGGACTCTGTGCCTGTGAATGCCACAATGATTTGATCATTGCCATTATGGGCGATGACGCATTCCGATTCTGTTTCAAAGAGTAAAAAACATTCGCTGAAACCATATTCTGTGAATAAGGAAATGACTTTTTTTCGGTCTGTCTCATACGCCGCTGCACTCAGCTTGCAGCAAATCAACGCATTCCATGCGTCATACGCTTTTGTCTTCCGTAACATTCTCCCCTCTTTTGCTGGTGTTATACCATCCGTGAACTCCGGTCAAAATCAATCACAGCAACGCTCACCGCATTTCCCAGCTTGAGTTCCCGGCTGACCTTTTCATAAAATATGGTGTACGCAGATTTGGACGAAAGCACCGTGTGACTGTAATAGGAACCATTGAACGTTTCAGTGTAGCCATCGCCTAACAGGATGCAGCCATCTGTGTCCGTGTGGTAGTTCCCGATGTGAAAATATATCCACTCAAACCCAGGCACATCTTTTATCCATAAAATCGGATGCTCCCCATTGAACATCTTGCAATACTTGGCATAGAATCCCCCTTCTTTACGAAAGGCTAGAGGGTAAACGCCACCAGGGATCCTGGTCTCACCAGCTTTCTTTTCTTTCCGATACTCGTCCTCCAGCGAAAAACACTGGAACTCACCATCCACATACACCTTCCCCAAGGTGCTATTGTGACCACGTTTTTCTCGAATTACCGAAATAATCATATCACCCCCCATTAAATGTGCCCAGGATTAACCAGTGTGACGCAAACACCAGAAAGACCTGGATGCCAAGTTTATATAGAACAAGAGTGTCCTTCCGTGGACTTGTCTCAACGTCCTTGTTGTCCGATTTTTTCATACTCTTCAACTCCTACAAATTTCGTTTCTGTGGTCATTAAAAACTGATTGATGGTCTGGAAAATAAAGCTGTGAAGCCCCTTGTAAAAATCCTCGACCACTTCTAGCTGGTTCGGGTGTTGCTCAATGCCTGCATACCTGGTATTGATAACCGCCTTGACCGATTCCACAACAATATCCAAATCTTTCCTGAGTAGGTGTATCAGCATAATCAGCTCACCGTCTTCAGGATGTCTCACGGGGATATTGTCCAACGAGGTGAGCGCACTCATTTCAGCTTCATGGATAAGACCATCCACCGCTTCATGACGATTCGTTGTACCCAACAAAAGATACTTCCGTTCCATGCACCGTTCCACCACCTCATACCCAAACAACCGCAACGTGAGCCTCAGCAGAAGAACAACATCATGCTGGCTCAAAACCCGTTGCTTGTCCTTCAGATAAAAAAATTCGTGGTCAATCTTACGTTTTATATCAACCGTGGCCCTCTCCAACTGAGCTTGCAGGTCTTTGACTTTTGCGGAAATCTTTTCGGAAATGTGGTTGACTGAGGTCACAGAGAGGCTCTGTAATCTGTCATCAAGCGTCAGCAACTCGATCAGCTTTTCGTTGATGTTGTCAATTTCCTGGGAGATTACCCTCAATAATGTGGCTTGCGCATCCGCTGACTGGTCTTTGGATGTCAAATATCGGTAGGCATAGGATAGGGGGATCTTGAACAGATAAATGAAGGTGAAGAGAATTGCTAAATAAACAATTGTGACCAGAAAAGGGCCATATTCGCCCGAATGCTCAAGGTGCGAAATCGCTGATGTGAAGTTCTGCAAAAAAGGAATCACTTCTTTTATCTGCGACTCAGACATGTCTTCAGCAAAGGCTGAAGTGTGGACAAACTGCGCCATTATAATGAACCATCCCTTGTTCATACGTCCTCCCCTTGTATGTCAGCATCATGCTGAGAGTATAAAACAGCGCCAATCTCTTTTTTATTTACATAGTTGCCTGTTCGTTATCGTTGCCATCTTCTGCACCTGCCATACCCCTCAAAAGAGCATCCACTTCTGCCTCAGTGAGGACATGGTATCCTTCAGGGAGGAACTCCCTTTGATACTTTTTATACGGTAATTCTCCAGCTTTTGTTCTCAATAATGAGACTGCTCGTCTGACAACGCCAAGAAGTTGACTGTAGCAATCAATGCAGAGACGGAGGTTCCCAAATTTCTCAAGTTTTTGGTCATGAGCATTACAGGTATCACATATTTCAATAATCATGGTTATCTATCCAAAAAGTAAATCATTACCAGTCATTCTTTCCCGTTTGCTACCACATACAGAGCAGAAGATTTTATTCCCCTCAATCTTTGCATAGGTCAGAGAATGAAGTTTAAGGTCACAATCATGACATCGTGGTGTCTGTTCCATTCGATACCATTTTGTCCAAGGACTTTCATGAATAGACCAGCCTCCTTGTCTTTCAGTCTCCATTTATCTCGTCAAAGCATATGCAATCAAGAAGTCAATTCCTGTATAGTCTCTTGACGCACCAGAGCATTCTTCATACGGTGTGCGCTGCCAAATAAAATCTGAGCAACCCCATTGATATACAGCATTAGTCTCATTTGTTTCATCAGGGAATCCCACAAGCAGGTAGAGACTTACTACATCTGTGGATTGGCCTGTCAGTTTCCAATACGCTCCAAGATAGAGATGATTCTCATAGTGATCCTCAACACCAGAGGAGGCAATGTATCCTAGATATTCGAGTGTTTGACTTACAGTATATTGAGGATTTTGATTCAGTCTTGCATCAACATTGGCAATGTAGTTGGTCAAGAAAGTGAGATGATTTACAAACGAATCTGTGACAGCAACTTTACAAGCATCATTATTACCAGCTTTACAGTGCAGATTGTACTTGAAAATTGTAGGAGCAATCTTTGCTGAATATTCAAGATCGTGAGCAGAGGTCTTGAAGTCGATTCCTTCAGTTGACAGACCGTATAACTTCATCACCATCCTGAGAACGTGACGATCTGATAAATAGGTCACAGATGGATCAGTATGTCCGATCCCCATTTCGTAACTGTTTGCCACTACATATTTTGCAAAGAGTTCTAACGTTTTTTGGTATTGTGTATAAATCTGCGTGCAATCCGATTCCGCAATCACTGCACCGAGGAACATGAATCCAACTATTCCGTCCTTGCTGATTGAAGTTGTCTGCTTTCCATCTGCAAGTTCCGGATGGCGGAATAGCCTCCCGTTCGTGTCCTGTAACTGTTTGTATCCTTCCCATAACTCAACAATCTCCTCTGTTCGATATGCTTCTTCCCTTCTGGAATGAATGGATTGTCAGCACAGGATGTAATGAATAATGCAATGATGAGTAGGTATTTCATATTTTTCCCCTTAAAATATCGAAAATTCCAAATACAGAATGGCAATATCTGACATTTAATAATTAGTGTTCACCTTGTATGTGCCAGTAACTTGAATATGATACCCATCTGAATACGCATAATAAGCAACAGTTTGACCTCTGTTGACATCAGTTGCTACTACCCTTCCAGTCCCCTGTGGATTGTTGTTTGTAGTTGCAGGAATCATTTGGATAACTCCAATCAATGCGGTGTACGCTGGACTACTGCCAGGGTAATCACAAGGAGTTGGAAGTATAAAATTAAAGCCATTCACGCCGGACCCACCACTTACATTGGAAGCAAAATATTTAGCACTGAAGTTAATACTGCCACCAACTCTAATAAATTTCCCAAGACCATCCAAAGCTAAAGATGAATTGAAACCGCCACCTATATCAGATAGGTCGGGTTCCCAAAGCCCAGATGTAGAATCTCCTTCTTGTTGATGGACGAATTGTCTAATGATAACATCACTTGCATTACCCTGACAATAAAATGCTGTCCCTACTTGTCGTCCGAATGTGTAGCCTGAAGGCATAGCAATTCCGGAATTGACAGCACTTCCATCATTAAGACCACCAAACGTCTTTTTACTTTTTGATGCTACACAGGAGGTTCCAGATGTGCCATATATGACGTGCATGTAATACCAGCCATTTGCAAAATCTCCTGTGTCAATAGAATTTGCTCCTGCCACGGCACTGCTGTCCATCAACTCATTCACTGAACTTAGAACCAACGCCAAACCAGAGGCATTATAAACAGTCACATAATCTGCTGTAACAACAACATCGTCATCTGGGCTATTGGGCACTTGATAAACTGCAATATTTTCATCACGTTTATTAGGTGTGAATGAGCTTCCAATAGCAATACCAGAACCAGGAACTTTCTCAGTGATTGTATTGAACTTAACTGTATCCACGACTTCCAGATTTCGTCCAGTAGGGATTACAACATCATCCCCTACATCAAGACCAAGAGCATTCTTAACATTATCAATCTGAGACTGGAATGTGGACAAAGCTGGCGAAGTCTGCTCATCTCCAGACATTTCTTTACTGAAACGATGGTCACTTACTTTTTTAATAATGGGCATAAATTCCTTTGTGTCTGAGACAATGTTGTAAATTTTTTGTGCTTAACGCTGTGGAAGTGTTAAGCACAGGATGTTATTGATGATGCGATGATTGGAGGTATTTCATAAAAACCTTAAAAAAGTTTATACACATATCCACGCAAATAAATAGACCCTGAATCCACAGTCCCTCCTGTATAGTATTTTAAGTAATCGCTATAAACTATAATTTCACCACTCGTTTGTACTTCGGAACTTGTCCCCACAGACAATGCCGTAATAGAATTAAGACAATTACCAGCGGTTGTTGAATCGTTATCAGTTGTTACATCTAAACCACCATTATCAGCGTTAAGATAAACACTTATTTTTATTGAGTGTGTGATACTTTGTGGAGTGAATTCACTTGAAAAAGAAACAGACCCCGCTGCTGTGATACCGGATTTTACAGTGACTGATTCCATACCAACATGATTCCCAATTTGATGAAAACGAATGAAATTGCTCGAAGTATTTCTAACAGCCCCCACAAGACGTTTAAAAAGGTACCCTGATGGCATTGTGGGTGCTGTTGATGAAATAGACAAAAGTGAAGCCGTGGTTGTTCCATTCCAAATCACCCAGATGTAATACCAACTATTAACCGCTTCAGCTCCAGTATCCAATCCATTTACGCCTGAAACTGTAATATCAGCAGTTAGATTTACAGCAGATAAAACCTGAGCCAAGCCAGCAGTATTATAAACAGTCAAGAAATCCGCATCAATATCCACCTGATAAAGTGGATTTGTTGCATTCACCTTAACAACAACGCCTTCATCACGTTTATTAGGTGTGAATGCACTGCCGATAGCAATACCAGAACCGGGATTCTTCTCGGTGATTGTATCAGTGTATGAATCATTCACAGTAACACTGTTAAAGGCCACGTCTGATGTTGGAGAAACATCCTGATCCGACAATCCAGTATATCCAAATTGCTCTCTGAAGGTCAGAACCTCACCTGCCAGCAAAGCACCAGCAGCAGTCAATGTGATGCTGTTGGCATTGGTTTCAGTATAGTGATTACCTAAAAGGTATCTCAACCCAGAGCTGTGATACACTTCCAATGATTTTCCATCTTTTGTGTAAGCTCCACTGTGAGGAATCACTATGACATCTCCTGCTCCTTTATTACTTGGAGCTACATAATCCTCATACAAATGGGTGTTGGATGTGTATGTCACTAAACCTAAATAATCATACAATACTCCAAAGCTGTTCAGACTATCTTCCGCAGTTTGTGACGTGATTTTGATCTTCAATCCATAAAACCCGCCAGAAAGATAAATAGTTTCACCCGCATTGCAGTTGGTGAAAGATCCTGAATATGCACCTTCAGACACCACAGCAACATCATAGCTGACCTGAAAGTTTGCATCACTGAGTAAGGTATCCAAGTGAACATAAAACTTGTAGTCTATGGCTGTGCCTGGAACTACAATTTCTTTGATTATGTACTGCCCCACCTGAAAATCGTATCGTTTTTCAGCAGAATTATAACTGGCAGTACCATCCAAAATAGTCCCAATGGCGTTGAAAATATCAAAATACAACTCATTGTACGGAGTTGATCCTAACAACGTGGCATAAATTCCATCATCGGAAAACGAATCTCCTGTGCCACTGCCACCACCGCCGAAGCTGGCGAGTTGCGCTGCGACACCCTGAAACTTCGTGATCTCTTCTTTCAAATCTTTTTGTGGAACGTCAATATAAACTGATGTCCCAGATCCCATGACGGTGGTTCTTTGTGCCAGCGCAATGGTCTCCAACGATTGATACGCCACATCCGCATAAACGGACAACACCGCACAACCTTTGAGAATTGAAAGCCCTGCTGATGTGGAAACATACAACTGCTGGGTCGAATCGTCAAAGTCCATCGCCGTGATGTCATTGCCCAGAATTCCAGCCTTAGAATTCAAACTGAACAAGTATTTTTCCATGAGGAAGATCAACGCCGCCTGTTCTTCGGTAATCGTGGTTTTTCCAATTCGGAGTAGAGACAGGGTTCCATTGCTCAACGCATTGGACACCGTGTGTTCCAGGCCGATAAGAATCGTCGCAGATCCGTTTGTGAGCGTTCCCGCAGCATTGGTGATAGTCACATCTGCCGTTTCCAAGGCGCCATTGATGAACATTTTCAACACACCTGCTTTCCTGGTCAAAACGACACTGATCCATTCGTTTGTCCTGACCAACCTTGATGAACTGATTTTGTCTGAGGTTGAAAACCCATCATTTGTGATCTCAAAATGCAATTTACCGTCTGTTCCTACATACACTTTCCACCCTGAATTTTGATATGAGGAGGTGTAATAGGCATAAATCGCAATCGTTTCTAACGAGGATTGTCCTGTGTGTTCTTTGAGCCAAAACTGGATGGCAAAATCATCTGTTCCAAGATCAAAATCCGTATCATATGCCTTATTCATGAAGTTCAACGAGTTGAAACCCTTATAGGCAACCAGAGTGCATCCGGTGTTCACCACTTCCTTGGTGATCGTCCCATTGCTGGTAAAATTATTGGTTTTTCCTGATCTGTCCGTAACCCCCAAATCAGCCACATCCGTCATGTTCATGATCGCTAATATCGGATCGCCAACCATCCATCCCGTCTGGTATTCTTGCGTGATCCAGTCCGCCATTTCTTTGTTGAACAATGCCAATCCGGATGCCGAGGCCATCGCACGGAAAGTATCCAGGCTTCTCAATGCTGAACTTTTAGAGGATGCGGAGGGATTGGATAATACGGGTGGAGTTGATGCCGTACTGATGGAATAATCGGTACCGCCGAACGTTCTGGTGGTATAGGGATAAGCAAACCCGTCAATTCGGGCTGAGGTAGCATTCCCTGCCAGGATTTCCTCATCGGGGCCGGTTGTGACAAAATAATAGTCGTCTCCTGCCGTGGTTTTCATGTTGACCACGGTACCGTCTGGGAGCAACACATCCACGCCGCTCAAGGTTGCCATTGCAACAGTCGGTTGAGACAGGTTCCGTGTGGGATCATCCTCTGTTCCTGATTTGATAAAAACGTGCATCCCGTTGATGGAGGGGCTTGTCAACTTGTTGACCGTAGACAGTTGTCGCCAGCCTGTGACTGTTTGGTTCCTTAACGAAATCAAGGCTTCTGAAGCATACGAAGCTGTGGTGTTGTACCTGTACGAAGTGTCTTTGACGAAATCAATCACAAACAACTCACCCACCAATCCAGAGCATCCCACATACAAGAACCCGTTTTTTGCTCTCACAGAGGAAACCACTGAATCCACAGTCGAGCCGATCATCGTATCGTCTGCGGCTTTGGTGAATTTCATCCACAGATTGACAGTCGATCCATCCAGATCATAGATGTGGACAAAATCATCTCCCGCAACCAGCAAGGCCGTAGAGGGGAATCGGTCTTTTGCGCCACGATTCAAAGCCACACCCGCATATTCCTTGAACCATGACTTTTCGCCACCTAATTCCCGCCATGCTCCACCATCTGAATCCAAAGACGTTTCGTAAAGAAAAACGTCATTCACCGAAGTCACCGCCAGGGTGGAAAGTAAACGGGTGATCAAGGAGGGGTTCGATTCGCTCAGAATTTCCCAGCGTCCATCACCTGCATTATCATTGGGCCTGAGAACCGAGGCTCCGTCATCTGCCACGGTTGAGGTAGGAATGTACCGATACTCTGCACCCAACCCTGAAACGTACCGGATTGCAAAGTCACCAATATTGGCAGTAGGAATGGCTTTCAGAGTCGCTGCGTCTGGCACCGAAGCTCCGTATGCCGCATGTTCAACACTGGATTCTGTGGCAAATTTGTTGGCGTTGTTTGCACCTGCAACATCTAATGCCAGGATTTGATCGTTGGTCAGGTTGGAATATTTCCTCCACCGTCCTGTGCCTGTGTCTGGAACCAGTACAGTGTCATCGTCCCCATTGCTGACATCACTGGCATGGAACCGATAAGCCGTGTACGGCGTGGAGTTGGTCAATAACACCATCATACCGTTTGTTCGATTGGCTGCGGTAATCGCCTTGATCGCAACCACAGAAGCGTATGCCCCACCAATGCGCCGGTTGAGGATACTCACTGCCGTGTCAATATTGTCCTTGTTTGAATCTTCAATGGGTTTCCAAACGGTCGTTCCTGCTTCCGGTTTTTCAAGACTGAGATCCCCTGTTGTGAATGTGCTTGGCATATCGCTCCTTGCGTCCTAATTTTTAATGAGATAGAAAAAAACACTATACTTCGGGGTCACATCAAATGGATGAGTGTGGCCCCCTAGCGAGACGGTATTTCCTGAACCGGATTGTACCTGAACAGTTGCCGTTTCTGGATCGGTCTGAACTTCCTGTTGTCCAGACACGCCGAAATTTGTCGGGTTTGCAGTGTGTGCCTCCCATCCCATCGGGAAGGCATTGCTCATGTTGTAATCTCCCATGTGACCATCAAGCACACGCCATCCTTCCCAGTAGCACCCAACTCTCCCGAACCACTTATCAACACCAGATGCAGGAAAACCAGTGGAAGTCGTGGTCAGTTCAAAGGCGTGTTGAAACTCCCTGAAAGAATGTGGTCTCCAGAGCATGACGCTGCCCTTGGGCGCAAAAAGCTGAGGGTGTGACCGTTCGGGGTGCTGATAATCTCGAATGTCCTTGATGTAGAACTGATATTTTTCCTGAGTCTGCCCTCCGGTATAGACGTTTTGCTCCTTAAAAAATAACTCATCATACTTGATCAACACCCACCTCAAGGAAAACAACAGGATCTCGTCCGAATCCAGAAACACGGAGGGATCCGAATTGCTCAACCGAAAATAGGCTCTCAGTTTAAGCTTTCCGTCCACAACGTTTTCCCTGGCTGCGACAAACACCCAGCATTCTCTATCCGTTGGCCCTGTGATCCCGCTTTCGTCTGTGTACTCAACTGTGATGTTGCCACCGCCATTGACTTCTGTGACATATGTATCCTGGGTGAGAATGACAGGCCGCCCCTTTAACATCATCCGGAGCGGAGATGCCACGGAAGCAGAAAGACCAATCCGGTTGACCAGCTCATCATTCGTGGGCTGGGAATTATTCAGAGACGTTTTCCAAATAAACCGCAACCTGTCACTGTACTGATGCAGGATACTTGATTCACCTGAGAGTCCAATCAACGGATGGATGATCTGCTGGAATGCTTGGGAGGATGGATTGAAACCCAGATCCTTGAACCTCTGATCCAGGGCTTCTATGCTTCTCTGGAGTGACGCAGCGGCAGCGTTCATACCGTTGATGTCAATGTCTAACTGACTGTCACCCGTGGATGTACTCCAACCGCCTTCGGGATACCAAAGGACTTCGTTTCGTTCAAATACTTTTCTGTCGTCTGATCCAGCCATATCAATACTGTATAATTACGGTTTCTTCTATCTCGCCACCTAACTGATAATTTCGCCTGCCTAAAAATACCAGATCTGGACTTGTAGAACAATAGGCTTTTTCACCAACTTTTGGAGTGGTGTCAAAAGCCTGTTTCATGAACACTGTATCTCCTTCAACCCGAAGCACAATTCCGTACCCCACGCCGAACTCGGAAGACACATAAATATAAAAATTTTCGGTCAACCCTGTGACGTTATCCAACACAATCTCTGTCAGGGAAGTAACCCCCGTGATCGTAGAAATAAATATGCGTTGGCCCAGCTTTCGGTATCGCCGAACAAAGGAGTTCTCAAAAAACAACTTGTACTTCACTTTGGACTGCGAGGTTGAGAGCTGGGCGTACCGTACTGAACAGAAAGCGTTTTTGAACGGGAATCCTGATAAATGTGGCAACTCATCGCTGGTAATCGTCACCAGATCGCCATACCGCAAATTGGATAAATAATGCCGGTACGTTTCTCCCTCAATGATAAACTGAGGATCTTTGAGCCGCTTCAGGAACCTGGATGCAATATCAATTGACAAACTCTCTGAACGTCCCCATTTCCAGGGAATATTGAACAACTTCTCCCCGTAGGAATTGACGGAATCCTGATCCGCAAGGTCTTCGGATTGCGTGTCATAGCGTTTGGTACTCCAGTTCAGGTTGTACTGTACCGTAATGAGGTTTGAAATGTTTTTGAGCGTTGCCGTTGCGGAAAGCGTGGTCAACTCGTTATTGGCGTTGATATGCGCCACAGGAAACCTGGAACGCCCACCCGTCTCAGAGTGAAATGTGATCCGGCCTGTCTCAATCTCTGTAAAAAAAAGATACTCTAACATCTCCGCAAACCACTCTGCAAACGAGTTATCACGGTTGATGATGCCTGAAATGTAGAGTCCTTGGGTCACACACGCTTTGATGAGTCCGTACCAGGTGCTTTTGTCCACCACATCAAACAGTTCATTGCCATAAAACTGGATCAAATAGGCCATGATGTGATCCGGCCTTGTGAGTGCCTTGCCGTTTCCCGAAATTCCCTGATCCACAATCCCACGCATCTTGGCTGCCAGTTTCGCCGTCTTGTTGTATGAAAACTCAATGTAGGTGTAAACCTTTCCGTCAATCGTATCAATTCCGGTGGTAAACACTTCCAGCAATTCATAAGAGCCTTCATAGACGGCTTCAATGCCCAGGCATTCACCCCAGCTCACAAAATACCGTTTGGTCGTAATCCTGACAAGAGGAACGATCCCGTCAATACCCACCACAAAATCGCCAAACACGAACTGGAGGAACGCAAACGGATCTTCTGTATCATTGCCAAAAAGCGCAGCTCGGTGGACAACACGCACAATCGAAGCTTTTGTCAGTGAAGATGGCATATCAACCCAAAGAAAGAATTACCTTGTTTTTCGCATACTGTACGGTCTCGATAACGCCCCTGTTTACTTCAGCATAGTAAATGTATGCGAGACCAATAAAACCGAACCTGACGATGACTTCACGCCCCAATAAAGGCTCTTTTGACCATAATGAGGATATGGAATAATCGTGATTTGACAGTGTGACCGATCCTGACCCGGAAGAACTCCGTTTTGACCGTTTCATGGACAAATTATCCTGAACACCGTCTGCAATCGTCACGTCTGTGACCTTGACCAGACGCTCCTCCTTCAAAATCAGGATGTCTGTGCGCTCATCAAACGTTAAGTCATAATCCTCTGGGAGAAAATCCTCCATGGGCAACCCGCTTTGCAGTTCTTCCGCAGCTCGACTGTCCTGAATAAACAATAACCCTCCACTGTCCATCCTCAAATACGCAGTGAATGCCGGAATACTGTCAAACCTGCGCCTGAATCTCTCAAATTCGTGGTTCATCACGCCTCCTTGAGATTGATCTGCCACTGAAGTCGGTCTCGCCGGATATAATCCACAGAAACCTTCTCCTGGTTAAACAGAGAGTACAAATAATCGGAGGGATAGGAAGGGAGGTTGATTGTGTAAAACGCCCTGGACGGTAGTCCTACCTGGTTGCAGGCATACCAAATATCAATGATGGTGTTGCGGTCGGCTTCGGTCAAATTGGAAAATCCCGCCTGATAAAACTTTCTTAATCCATGGATGGAGGTAAAGGACTGCCCTGTTCTGAACTCCGTATCTTCAGTGTAACGTCTGGTCTCAAACCCGTAATTCTTGTTAATGTCACGGCTCAATTGGGTGGCCTTCCCTAAAAATATATGCCCTGCCTCCGGTTTGACCGGATGTGCCTGGTGCGTGATAAGCTCTATCCGCCAATACCGATACTGCTGTAACCCATCCCTGAATAAATAGGCACAATGCTTTTTGGTAAAACCAATCTCTGCTCCAATATCCACCTCAAGCGGAACGGTACCCCAGGCATTCGGGATGGGTTCGCCATTGCTTGTTTGGCTCTCATTGGTGGCCTTGATAATAATTTTATCGCCCAGGGCTTGATCAAGATTATGGTCATGGAGCGCAAAGGCGTTCAACATCCAGGAACCTGAACCAAAATCCACATCAATATACGCCAGTGTGTCATTTGCCTTCCAGCGCATGTTCTTATCCCAGTTGAGCAAATGCTCTGGCAAATAACTACGGTACCCGATAAACGAAAACTCGTCACTCACCTCAAACGGATCCATGCCTGCTGTAACCGCATCACTGAACGATATTTCAACGCCAAGTGAACGAAGATATTCTGGAGTGTCAGAAGGATTTGATGATGTCAGGTACCCTTCAAGACCGTTGGTGTGGTAGCTTGCTCCTCCATCGGTCGAATAATAGTAACGTGCGCCACCAACTTTGCCATAGGTCGGCAAGGACGCATCGCCCTTGGACTTGATCCTGACAATGATGGTTTTCTGGTCTTCTGCGATATAATCCCCCTGCACTTGCACGGTGCCAGAACCCGCATGGGACGCTCTAACGTTGCTGAAAAATCCTGGGTATGTTGAGGATGTCTGAAACGAAAACTGCGCAAGATCAGCCTCTTTTGCTGCTTCCAGTTCACTAAAAACGAGAAAGGTGATCCGTTCAATGATTTTTACTGGAGTCCCGCCTGATCCACCGTAATAAGTATCTCCGTATGGTGTAACCCCATACTCTCCAGTCGTTAAAAATACAGGCATAATACCCATCCCCTTAATTTTAATTAACGATAAACTTCCTGTCCTTCTGTAATAGATCGAACATCCTCAAACACATCCACGCCAAACACATTCCCCAGTCCAAGGCTTTGTAGTTTGGGGATAATAGCCTGAACAATCTCGTCTGCGCCGCCGTCACCACTCACTTTGAACGTGGTGAATTCTCCATTGTTGTTGATTGCCACAGTCAGGTTATTGACCACATTATAATCCACCGATGTCGTGCCTGCGCCACCAGTATCTCCGTTGGCTACAATACCACCAGCCGCATATTTTTTGGGAACCCTGCCGGTATTATTCATGAAATCGAGATTCTCAACTCCCAATCTGGAAACAGCCGACTTTCTGAGTATGTACTCACCGCCTTCCAGTTCGACAGAATTGCCCGCAATCGGGCCACCCATCGCCATTTTTATCGGAATGATCCCGCCTTCGCCAAACGGCAAGTATTTTTGAAAGTCCTTGGGAACAACGTCTTTCACAATATCCCTGCCAATCTTGCCTAGATCAATGCCACCGCCCACATTACTGAAATTGGCTATAAATGAATCAGTCGCTTTCCTGGCCACTGCTCCAAAATCTGGGAAGGTAGACGCATCAAACGACAACTTCCCGAATATGTCGTTTAAGGCTTTAGACGCTTGTTCCTGTATGTTAGAAAAAGTGGAGGAATCAAACGACAGCAATGCGCCCACTTTATCGAACGATGCAGAAAAGTTTTCAGTAAAGTTGCTAAAGGTTGACGGATCAAAACTCAACTTCCCAAACACGCTATCAAGAACGTTTCTTACAGTAGCTTCCAGATTATATTGTTCACTCACTCCCTGCAAAAATGTAGCTGCTGCATTGAATGGAGCCATTAACACGTCAAAAACGCCCTGTACCGCACCTGTAATATCTGGCGTGGTCACTGATACGCTCCCAATATTCGCTGCGCCACCACCACCGCCGGTAAATAAACCAAACAGACTCGAAATTGATCCAATCACCAACTGGAACGCATCATTTGCCGCATTCACCACTGCAATCACTGTTGCCGAAGATGCCTGCATTTGCGTCAATGGTGCAGACAATGATGCCAAAAATCCTGGAATCACACCTGATCCCCCTGCGGAGGCTTCCGCAGGAACACCACCTCCCTCCTCAAATTTCGGAATCAAGCCTCCATCGGCAAAAGTTCCCGTTTTGTTTAGCCGCCCCAGCCTGGATGCTCCGATCCGGTTGACGGTAGCTTTTTTGATGATGTACTCACCACCCTCCAGCTCCACCATTCCTCTGGAAGCTTTTACATACGCTGGGATTCCTCCATGCTTATGCGAAGGCCCAACGAGCAACCCCCCAGTCTGATAGGTGTCAATCGGGCCACCTTCCGCCTTCTCTTCACCGCCACCACCACCAAAAATACTGGAGATTATATTCCCGAATGTGCTGAATACCGATCCCACGTTTCGCCCTAGCAATTGCATCGCTTGCGACGCCTGTGTCAATGTCGGAAAGTCCATCATTGCTCCCAAATCACCAATGGATGTACCTATCCCTGAAATCCAGTTGCCAAGCTCTTTAATCCAGTCTTCTGGGCCACCAAATTGGCTCAGATCCGGCATTTCAAAATCAAATTCGGTGATGGTATCTTTCAAGGGGTTCAACGCCACATCCAGGTCTGATAACATTTTGCCGAAGTTCTCCAAGTTGACCGTCAGCGCATTGAGTACGTCTATATCTGCTTGTGAAAACACGTCCTTCAAGGGGTTCAGCCCCACATCCAGGTCTGATAACGCTTCTCCAAAATTCCCCAGATTGACCGTCAATGCGTTGACATAATCAAATTCAAGCACAAAATCTTTCAAGGGGTTCAACGCAACATCTATGTCTGAAAAAAATGATTCAAGCCCTTTCAAATTGGATGTAATGATGTTCAGCACATCAAAATCAAACTCAAAGCTCAGATCAACACCCTCAATCAACTCCTTCAAGGGGTTCAACCCTACATCTATGTCTGAAAAGAATGATTCTAGCCCTTTCAAATTGGATGTAATGATGTTCAGCACATCAAAATCAATGTCCTTGAACGCATCTGGATTCGGCATCAATGATCCGATAACCTTGGCTATCAGTTTATCAATCTCTTCCTGAATCGTGTCGAATGTCGGGCTTTTCTGGGCAATGTCCAGAGCCAATGCCAGCGGTGCCAAAGGCAACAGCAAAATGAACAGGAATAATTTTTTTATGTCTTCTTCATGTGCGCTGAACTCTCGCTCAATGTCCTGCATGATCTTTTCAGGGTCATTATTCGCAAAAATCATTCCGACTATTAATGCAGCAGCAGCCACCATCCAGCCACCGGCAACAAAGGCTATGGCAGTGGCAATTCCAACCGCAATGGCTTCTTCATCCGTGGCATTGTCGCCTAACAGTGCCTTGGTAATCAATGCGCCACCTACCAGGAACCCTATGGCAAGCCCGAATGTACCGCCTACTACGACCGCAATCGCAGAAGCCAACGCTAACGCATTACTGGCTTCAGGCTCAAACCCTGCCATATCCGCCAAGGCCGCCGTGAACATTGCCGCTGCTCCTGCCATCAGAATACTGCTTAACATTTCAGGGGCACCAGGAGGCAGATTGGCTGCTGCGCCCGCTAACGTTCCCGCACCTGAAATCAATGCCAGTGGGTCTGTTTTTGGTGGAGGATTGTCGTTTAGATTTGGATCCGGTGGGTCTGTGTCCGGCAAATCATATTTAGGGATCGTTATTGTTGACCCTGTGTCCGATGGGCCTGTACCGGAACTTGTATCGCCCGAAGTATCCACCGTGACTTTGATCCCAGGATCAACGAGCTTTTCCAGTGCAGACTGGGTCTCCTTGTCCATCGAAATATCGAGGGACGTTGGGACGCTACTCGCATCCATTTTGACGGTGAAGGTTTTATCGGCTGTATTGAAGGTTTTTAACTGACCTGCCAGGCCGTTAAACGCACTCTGAGACTCTCCCTCTAATGAACTAATCACTTTCTGGGTCAGGGTAAAATCCGGCCCTATCTGCTCTGCCGTTTCCACTGAACTAACAAGGACAGCCCTCAATTCCAGGGCATCGTCTACCGACTGTCTTAACTGGGCATCATCAATAGCGATGGTGAGACCTTGATCAAGAAATTCAGCCTGACTCACTGCGTCAACCAACGGCTGAAAGCTCACAATCTGGGACTCGTCAAATGTCTCCACAAAGCCTTTTATCTTAGCCCGCATGGTTGCAAGTTCATCATCCTGCGTCTTCCTGAAGGATGAAGCAACCCTGTCAAAAGTGGAAGCCAATGCGTCCAGTTCCTCAACCGTCTTTGCTACAGAAATTGCGCTCAGGAGATCCGAGCTGATCGCTTGATCTGCCGTCATGCCTCCGGTTGCCAATTTTTGCAGAGCTTTCCCCAGAATACCGCCTTGCTCAAACTTTCCTTCCTGTTGAGATTGGCTGAAGTTCTTTCCATGAGAGGCCAGCAATTGCAGGAAAAACTCCTGGAATCCAGGCAGTTTCATAATATCTTTCGGGATAACTCCCTCACCGCCTTCCACTTCCGCAATATACACCCCATCTTTGTTCTGCACCTTGATGCCCCCCTGTGCGTGGCTTGGGCCTTCCAGAATTCCACCCACTGCATGAGAGGGAAGTATCATGCCTTTTGCCCCGAAACCAAACCCTTTGAACACATCAACAATGGGTTTCAAGATACTGCCTTCCCAGGGGTCATGTTCTTCATCTTCATCCTTCTCATTTTTTTTCTCATCTGCAAGCGAGGTTTGATAGCCTGTCATGATGTTCAGGATTGCCTGGATACCGTTCGTGGCGTTGCTTCTTACCGTATCAATCGCATCTGTGATCGTGGTATCAGCTTCGTTTCCAGAAATGGTCTGTATCAGTGGTGTCATATTGGCGTTGAGCGTATCCAAGGCTGCATTGGTCTGAGCTTGCAGGTCAAACAACTTCTGGTCTCTGGCCTTCTGTAAATCTTCCTTGATTTTTTCCAGTAGTTCTCGCCGCTCTTCCTGGGATTTCATCAAATCAATGAGATCCTTCTCAAATTGCGCCTCCGCAGTTTTCAGACCGTCCAAGATGGTATTCTGGGCACCCAGCAATCGCTGGAGTTCAGTGTTTTGTGCTTCCATGGCTGCGGTTTGTCCCGCAATTGCGAGGTTTGTCAAATCTGTTTGCTGTTGCAGGAGGGCGTTTTGCTGTTCCACCTGCTTATCAATCCTGATTTTTGCCAGTTCATTGTTCTTGGTATCACGGGCTACATCATACTCTCGGTTTTTTGCTGCCAGTTCTGCATCGGCCTGTATTTGTTGCTCCAGCAACGCAATATTCTGTTCCCGTCTGAGTGACTCCATTTGATCGTTTGCAGCAGTGAGCTGCGCTGCGATGTCTTCGCCCAGCGAGCCGAGAAGATTAAACAACGGGCCTGACTCCCCAAGCGAACCCACTAAACCGTCACGGACTTCAACCAATAAGGAACTGATCGGGCCATCGGCAGACAACAAATCTGTCAAAGAGGCGTCTCCGTCCACCTGGTTTGCCACCAGGTTCCCGATTTCGCCCTGCAATTGCTGAAGCTGAAACACATATTGGTCTGTGGAAATAAACCCTTGCTCATATTGCTGCTCCAATACGTCAACCTGCCGGTTGAGCAGGATGTTTGCCTGTTCCCGATTACCTGAAAGGCTGGTGTCCAGAGAGGCGTATTGCGCTTGCAAATCTGATAAAGATGAGGCCAGTGACTCCGCCGAAACGGAACCTGTTGAATCGTTCAGGCTTGCTTCAAAAATCTTTTCCTCAATGGATTTGTTGAGGTCAAACATGCTGTCCACAAAGTCTCTAAAATTATTCAGAGTCTCTGACTGGGAATCTGACTGTTCTTGTATCGCTTTCATCTGGGCATCAAACTCAGCATTGATATTCGCCACCTGAAGGTCGTGCAATATGTCCAGATATTCCAGCTCGATCCCTCTTTTCTCCTCGATTGCGTTCAACTCCTCCTGGGCCTGTTTTTCCAGTAGGTCGAGCTGATAAGCGTTGTACCGCTCTGTGGTTTTCCTGGCGTTATCAACATCTTCCGTGGTCAACGCTGCCAAAGATTCAATCCTGGCCATTTCCTGGAGATGTTCGTCCTCTTTGAACTCTGCGCCTTCAATGTTTGCTCTGACTGCTTCTTTGTATGCTTTGCTGTCCAACTGAGCCTGAACGTCAGCGGCTTTGGTCATAATACCCGCCAGTTCAGCGGCCATCCTTGTTTCTAATGTGGATTGTATGTCTGTGCCTTTTACTTTTGACAATTCCAACCGTGCATCAACGGCAGCAAGTCTGGCCGCCATGTTATCTCCGGCAGCGTTGAATTTCGCCTGTTCGATGCTCAAATCCTCCGAGGCTCTCAGATTTTCAATCATGGTGGCATTGTAGGCGGCCAAAATAGATGCTTCTTCATTCCGCAAGATGGCCATTTGGTTTACATAGCCCTGCTCTATTTCGATCAAGGCTCTTGTCGTGTTGAGGTCGGATATGGTGGAGAGGACTGAACTAGATAAACTCTCTAGCCCCTCTCTGAGTGAGCTGATAGTGGATTCTGTACTGGAGATGGATTCTCTCACACCGTAGATTGCGTCATTCAAACCGAGTTTTGCTTCTGAGACCAGCATACCTGCGGTGTTATAAACTGCTTCTGCGCCGTCCATGATGAGACTGACCTGTTCTTTCAACTGATTGAGTTCTTCCAGACGGCTTCCGGCTTTGACTTCACCATATTGATTGGCCTGGAAATTCAATAACTCGGCTTCAAACCCGTCACCGACTATCCCTGTAATCTGCTCTGCGAAGTCACCAAACACGCTCTCCATAGTGGAGCCTTCTCCGAATATCTCTTCCAGTTGTGTCTGGTCGATTCCAGTAGTCAGCGCAGCGTCCAGGAATGATTTTTGACTTTCCAACATCAGATTCAGGTACTCCACCTGAGCGTCAAAATTGCTTTTAATCGCTACTGCCAGACTGTCATGCAACTGGATAAGGCTTTCCAGGTCAGGCATTAAATCGGCCACATTTTCCTGCTGGCTTGCGAGGGCGGCGTTGTATTTTTCCATTCCCTTGGTAATGAGCGCCGTGGTGGTACTGATGGCGATGCCCATATCCTCAAAACCTGCTGCGCCCTGGTTGATCAATGTTTCTGCCAACACACCGTCTGTTGTACCAGGATCAAAATCACCCGCAGACACCAACCCTTCAAACTTCTTCCCAATCTGAGTAACAAGATCCGCAATGTCCGCCTGGGTACTCTCTATCGCTGACTGGGCGGCTTTCAGTGGCGACTTGGTGAGAGTATCAACAATCGAATTAATATCCTTGGTGATGCTGCTGATGTTCTCCAGAACAGATTTAATATTGTTCAAGAGTTCCATCTGTAACTTATAGTTTTCCATGATGGCATCTGAAACCAGTTCGGAGTTTTTCACAACCGCATTGGCAAACGCTTCGCTATCATAATCAAGACCCTCGAATCCCGTAGTAATCAGCGAGGAAAAGTCTGCGAAACCGTTTGCTCCCGCTTTGATAACACCCTTGAGCTGAGAATTAAGGTCATCAATTGCGCCTCCAGCTCCGATTCGCAAATTGTTCTGTGCCTCAAGCATTCTATCAGAGATGGATGAACCGGCCTCTTTGATGGACTGGAATTTCCCTTCCAAATCACCAATGGCTGCCGAAAAGGTGTCCATTATTCTGTTGATCCTGTCCATGGTCTCTTGATATTTGCGCTCCCGCTCTTCCTCTTTGGCTTGCTGTACGCCATACGCTGCGCCTGCCAACGCAAACACCGCACCGACTGGGCCTGCATAAGCTGAAGCTCCAGCAACACCCGCAAATTCTGCGGCCTGTATGCCAGCCGCCCCTAGAGCCAACCCTTGCTGTGATCCTTGCAATCCTGCATCGAACCCGTCCACGTTGCGCTTGAAGGCATCCGCAATCAATTTACCGGCTTCCGACCATCCCTGTTCTGATAGCTGATCCCATTGACCAGTGATGAGCAGCCCTGTGTTTCCTGCGCCAGCTCCCGAAAATGCCGACATGATCGCAGCCCGTTCTTTCTGCTTCTTGAGGATCTCGTCTTCCAGCTCATACATTTGTTCCAGCAAACCCAGTTGCGTTTCGTATTCTGTGGAAATTTCTGGCAATCCTGCGCTCTTGGCTACACCAATCGCTTTGCTGGCTTCTTCCAGTTGCAGTTCCCGCTCCTTGTTTTTTGCGGCCTTCTCTCCTCCTTCGATAAACGATTCCTGAATGATCAGATTTTTCTGGAGCTGGTAGTTTTGCGTCTGCAATTGCTCCTGAAACCTCTTCAACTGCTCATTGCGTTGCTTGTCAGTTTCCGACAGTTTCTCGTTGGCTGCCATTTCTGTCTGCACATCGTGGATCTCGGTCACAAGTCTCTTTTGTTCCTCCAGTCCTGCAATCAGGTCTGCTTTCCCTGCCTTCCGAGCGGCTTCTAGCTTTTCGTCAATATTCTTCAACTCAATGCGGTATTCGGTCTCACGTTGCAATAGGCCCAGTTGGTCTCTTCTGGTCTGTTCCTTCCGTTCCTCGATGTCTGCGAGGTTGCGTTCAATCTCGGTCTGTTCCCTGGAACCCTGGAGTTGATTTTCAGAGGTTTTTCCGAGTTCTTTGGACTTTTCCAGCATTTTAATACTAAGCGATAGCTGGTCACTAAGCCCCTTGTTCTGTTCCGCAACTTCTCTTGTCTGCGTTTTCAGCTCGTCTGTGATTTCTTGCTGATTGTTAAATTCTTCAAGCAGTTGTGCCGCAGTTTTGTTGGCCTTGTTGGGTGCCAAAGTGTCCAGTACCTTCAATTGGGCATCAATTTGCTGCAACTCTGAAGTCATCTGGGAGATGTAGGTTTTTTCCTGTGCGACACCAGCCTGTAAATCATCAAGTTTATTCTGATAAATTTTTACACTGTTGCTGGCGAATCTTTCGCCAAGCTTGCCCCTGTTCGCATTCACATCATCAATCAATTTTTGAGTATTGGAAATGGCCAAATTTGACTTTTCGATGCGTCTGTCTGCATCATCCATTTCTGATCTAATCACTGACGCATAATCGCCCCAGTATTTTTTCAAGTCTTTTGCAAATGCAGCGTTTTTTGCGTCAATCCTCAGCCCTTTTGCCTTGGCCGCATTGAATTCTTTCACTGTCGCAGTGTTCCCCGCATAGGTCTGGATCAAAAGATCATTGGCCTGTTTTTCTGCGATCAACCCCTTCAAATACCTGTCACTCAGTGCCATGAGGAGGTTGTATTTGTTCACGGCAACTCCTCCCACACTGGCGGCGGTGGAGGTACTCTCTGTCAATTCTTTGATCAAGTCCCTGATTTCTCCCAGTGCTTTCTTGTCGATAAAGTCTTTAATCACCAGAGCTTCACCACTGCCTTCTGCTTGTTTACGCAAATTGGCGATGGCTGCCGTCATCGTGGCCATCATGCGATCCAACGCTCCACTGAAATTAAATGAAAACACATCCGTCATCAATTGCAGTAAACCAATGGCCAAAATCTTGATTCCTTCAAGCATCTTGGAGATTTTATCCAGGCTTGACTCTAGCTCCTCCATGCCGGTTGGACTTTTTTTGATCTGCTGGAAGGTCTCATAAATAGCATAGCCCACGGCCAGAATACCGGACGCAAGCAGTGCCATTTTACCGGCGGTCAATCCCACCAAAGCCACTTTCAGCGCATTGGCTGCGATCACCGCCTGACTCATCCCGACCTGGAATAACAAAATAGCTTTGTCTACACGCTCCACCACCGCAAGGTAGGCGACTTTTGCCAGCACCAGGGTCTTGTATGCGGTGGTTAGCAATACAATCGTACCGGTCAAGGACAGCATCATTTCACCAAGCCCTCGCAACAACACGATGGAATTATCCGTGGACTCAAAAAAGTCCCTGATGGAATTCGCCAGATCCTCAACGTGCCTCAATACTGCCATCACTGCCGGTCTCAACTTCTGGAACAACGCTTCATACATCGCATCCAGTGCCGATAGCGTAATGGACATTTGCCCTGCGGTGTTGTCCAGGGCGGCCTTATACGATTCCTCGGCTGAGATGGCGTAACGCTGCGCTCTGGCGTAATCCTCAATGCCTTTGGTCGTTTCTTTTACGGAGTTCAGCAAAACCATGGCCGAGGCCACATTCTCCCGTCCGAAAATCCGCCCCATGATGGATTGGATGTCCACATCGTTCAGTCCTTCCACGCTTTGCCGAATCAGCCCGAAAATTTCTGGAAGAGTCTTGAGCTTTCCTGTGGATTCATCCGTAAAACTATTGACGGAGAGCTTTAGACGGCCAAAGGCTTCAACGGTTTCAGGGGTGATAGATGTGAGTATGGACAGGATGCCTTTGAGTTGATTACCGGCTTTTGAACCGTCTATGGCATTGTCATTGAACAGGGACAGGGTAGCTGCCGTGTTTTCCAGGCTCATCCCGACAGCGTTGGCAATCGGGCCGACTTCAGCTAATCCTTCAGCCAGTCGTTCCACATTGGCAGCACTCGTAGTCCAAGCCCCGACAAACACATCGGAAACCCTGTCTGCCTGATCTGCCATCAAGCCAAATTGGTTTAAGGTAGCAACTATGACTTCACCCACCCGCTCGATGTTCGTGCTGGTTGCTCCTGCGAGATTGAGGGCGGCGGTAATGGCGTTGAGCGAATCCACGGCTTTGAGTCCGCCAGCGATTAAATTGGCAAACGCATTGGCCACTTGACCTGCGGTGAAGGCGGTTGTCGAACCCAATGCCTTGGCTTTTTCGGTAATTTCGGAAAATAACTCACTCGTTTTTTGGAGATTTCCAACCTGGGCGACTTTAGACAGTGACTTTTCCAGCTCAATGCCACTAGCGGTTAAAGTACGGATAGTGCCAACCGTCAACATCCCGACCGCCTGGATCGCAAACAAGCCGGAAGCAATTTCATTGAGAGTTGTGTTTTTGTGCCGCAGTCCAGCCAACGCCTGATCAAGCTTTTTTGTGCTGTCCACAGTTCGGTTGAAACTATTTCTGACAGCCTCAGAACTCTGGACAAGCGTCTGGATTGACCTTCCCGCAATCACGATGTCTTTGGCGGCCATTCCCCACTTTTTTGCAGCAACCTCCGCAGCTTTGCCGCTCTCTCGTCCCGCTTTGCTGAAGGATGCCGCCAGTTGTTCCGCAGTCCTGGTTCCACCAGACGCAATGGCCTGATGGCTTTTCTGGTAAGTATCGGCTGTTTGTTTGGAGGAGGTTTTAAGGGCTTTGTCAGTTTGCTCTGCGGTGCGCTGGAACGCTCTGAGTTTTGGGGTTCCGTCATCCTCTACGGTGATCTTACTGCGTAAATCGAAAGTCATGTTGCCTTTGTACGCTGCTGGTCGTGTTTCTGATGATTCCGTTTCTGGTTTTCGCTCTGCGCTTTGGAGTAACCGCTATAATAAGAGGCCACCAGACGCTTCACGAACAACAATTCCTGCGGATTTTCTGGGTCTAATTCATATTCGGCCATCATCATCTTCAAATCATCGGTGTCATAAAGCTTGAACTCACTTTGTGCCCCACAGATGAAAGTCATAATGACGCTCAGATGTCGTTTCAGATCATGCAACAGTCTGTTCTGTAGCCCCAATCTGCAATTTCCAAAGCAATAATACTGATTTTTGTTAAGGAGTGATTCACCAAATAACTTGGTGGCTAGAATCCTGTATTCCATTTCTGAATAAACGGAATCTCTGGGATCGGGGTGGCCTTGTTCTGTCCAAAGTTGGAAGGTCGTTTTTTCGTCTGGCTGGAGTTTGTCAGCCTTGAATCTGCGGAGAAAATCGTCCAGTTCTTCCTCATCATAGTATAATCCCTGAAACATATCTCCGTAGTCCTCAGTAGAACCCGAAACATTGCAATGGCCCCCATAATTTTTACAGACGGGGGCATTGTCCAGATTAACTTGATAACCGAACTCTCTGATTTTTCTGGTTGCTATTCTTGACGGAAAATTTTTTTTTCTTTCCTGAGCATTGCACGAAAGTTTCTGGCAAATTCCATCAAATCCTGGAACACCAGTGGATTGCGGTCAATGAACTCATGAAGAACTTCCATGTCTTGAGACTCAGAATCCCCTTGATATACCAACTCCTTACCTTCTGCATCATACAGCCCCTCAAACGACTTGATAGCTCGTTTGGCAATGGCCTGATAATACCGTTTTTCGTTGACCCCTTCATGGCCTGGTAACGTCCCAGGATCGTATTCATTGCGAGGCATCAAATGCCGGTGAAGTATCTCCTGCTCAACCATCTGTGGCAGAAACCGGACAACACACTTGAACGGTTTCATGCCTGTCTGATCAGGGTTTGTTATCTCTTTTGCTCCAAGCAACTCCTGATACGATTCGAGAATCTGCTCAAACAGTCGTGGGTCTTCATCAAGCAGTTGTTCCAAGGAACTGTCAAAGCCCGAAATGGACTCTACAATCAACTTGGCTTTCATCTGCTTGACCCTCGACAGCTTTTCTGGGTTTCTGGAAGTGCTTTTCTCTTTTTTGTCCCATGCGTATTGAATCTCAATGATACGCAAATCCTGATTCCCAATCAATTTCACCCCAGAGCCTTCTGACTTTGAAATGCGAACCACGATGGTTTTGTCATCGCCGTCTGGATTGAGTTCTTTTTTTGCGTTCCTTGGCCCATACTTCAAGGAATGTAACGGAGCATACACCGCCGTCACGGGTTTGTCTTGTGTCGCTTCTGCCATTGCCATGTTATCCTCGAAAGAAATGAATAGCCCCATATTGCAGGGGCGGTTTATTAGCAGTACGCCAGATAAAAAGCTGGAACGTCTGCATCCTGGTATACATTGGCCCTGATGGTCGATGTCGCTTTCTTGTCACCTGCGTCACGGGTGGGTTGCGCCATCGTCATCTTGGGAACGTACACCGACACTCGTCTGCCTTTTACAGCGCCAACGGTAGTCTGGAGACTGGTTGGAGCTTTTGCCAGAGATGCGTATTGCATCGCAAAAAATGAAGGCTTGTAATTCGCTTCCACTTCCAGCGTGAACTCCCGCACATCGTCCTCTGGAAGACCTGCAAAATCATCAAGAGATCGTTCTTCAGCATCAAATGCGATGTTCTTATTGACACCAATTCGCACGGTCTTGGTAGTGAGTTTCGTATCCCCAATCAAGGTCACTACGTCCTTTCTGGCTTGGATAGGAGATGCGTCTGAACCTGTAGGAGTAGGGAAATACAGATCGCAGTCGTCATGATCCAGAATGGCTTTGATTCCACTTCCGGCCATGCCTCGCCATACATTTGCGATGGTGTTGACCGCACTGGTTGTATCCCAATTGTTATAACCATAAACCCCAGGGGACTTCTCCACAAATCCACCGCTTTCACCCACCATGATGATTTCGCTGGTGGTTGGATTTTTAACCGTGATGTAGGGGTTGAGTCTGGTACAATCCAGTAATCCGATGGTTCCCTTGGTGGCAAAATACGCATTTGCGCTCGCTGGAGAAGTAATCAACGGCGTGGTGAGTACCAGACTGTCAACGGTACAATTGGCGTCTGTCCAGTATTGGTTCCCGTCAATATAAACCGGAATTCCTGCTGCTGGTGCGGATGCCAGTGAAGCCAAAGCGGAGTCTGTTACAGCAACGGAGTATTCACCTGCGGTTCCAGTCGCCAGAATCACACCATCGGCTTCGGCTACAGTGAATTTCCAGTTTCCAATGCCGTAAACTGTAATAACAGCATTGTCCAGGACTGGAAGTGCCAAAGGCTCTGCCAGGTTCAATGCGGATACGCTTCCGGCTGCGGTCACATAATAACGATCACCACCTGCATGAGCAATTTTCACAATCAACCCTGCGGGAATTGCCACGGTAAGATCACCTGCTGCGCCATCATCGACACCGACCGTCATATCACCTGCGGATGCGGCAGTATCGGCTGCAATCGTTCCCCCGGCAATGAACACAGTGTTGATGCTCGCATAATCAGAAGCAATCGGGTTCAGCCGGTTGCCCATGAAATTTGCCTGAATCCCAGAGAACACACCCAACGCACCAATCTCAAAACTGTGCTGGAGGTATCCATCGTTGCCTGCTTCCATGTTCCAGGACTGCACAGCCATAGACGTTACCAGGTCGGCTGCGATGTCGGACTGTGACAAAAAGTTTGCCAACGGGGTACGGACAGAATCGTTGAACGTATAAACCACTGGGCCTGCTTCCACCACATCTCCATTCTGCGGAGTGCTGTCCAGATTGGCATTCAGGGTAATCGTGTTTCCACTGATGGCTGCGATATGTCGGACTGAGGAAGAAGACGTGCCCACATAAACCGGCATCCCTACAGCCAAACCTGTTGCGCTGGCCACCACGAATTCCTTGTCGCTGGTCACTGAAGAAATCGTGGTTGTCCCCACTGGGCGTACCGCTTTTTCGGTAAAGAACATGCTCAGAAGCTTGTCCTCAATAGGCAACGAACCTGATGCTAAACCTGTGGGCTTGGCATAGATTGGGGCAGTTTGGGTCAATGGCGTAAAACTCCCGTAATCTTTTTTACGAGGGTCTTTGGACGCACTGGCTTCGTTATTTTCCAGCTCTGCCTGTTCTTGTGAAAATGCGTTCAAGTCACGCAAAAATTTGATGGCATCCCCACCTCTGGGGAACATCGTTTCGACTTCAAACCTACGGGTCGGGTCGTATTGTGGTCTTAAATAAAACTGTTGTCGTTTGACGTTGATCGTTGCTGATGATCGTTGAGCCGATAAAGCCGGTGTTCCCATCATTACCCCCTAAAGATATATATTGAGGTTATACAAAAATGCCCGATGTTCTATCGGGTTCCGCCCTGTGAAAGGGACGAAGCTTTTAAGTTCCAAGACAAATTCTTTATCGAGATCAAACCCGTACAATAACTGGTTGAACTCATCAAAAGATGACAGCCAATCTATTTCTGCCAAAGCAGGGTTGTATATCATTAACAGCACAGCGTTTTCCACGTTCGCATACGGTGCCGACCTGCTCTCCGCACTGTTGAATGATATTGTTCCAGGGTAACAATAGGCTGTTGCTACCGACCCAAGCGTTTCAACCCCAACATTGGTGATGTCAATATAGGGATACGCCAACTTTGAAACAGCCTTATAACCTGTAAGACTGTTGATAAAGTCTACCAATGACACAAGCACATCGAACGGGTTCATACGCACACTCCGTTATTTTTCTTCATAATATACTATAAAAGTCGTTATGAAAGCAAATACCTTTTTCCCATTGATGGTAACAACCTCCGGTTGCTTGATTGGCCCTGACTCACAAATCACATAATTTACCCTGTAATTGGTCAAAACGTCTTGCTTCAGATGATGCAACTCTGAGGCTATAGCTCTGCTGTTTGCATGGGCGTTAGTGAGTGATTCGTTTCTGGTTGTGATGTAAATACGGGAGAAAATAAGCTCTGGGGCGATGCCTTTACTCATGATTTCGGTAATCATGGTACAATTGGAAACATCCTCTGGAAATAAATCCGCAAATAAGTTCATCCCCAGTACCGTTCCGGCAATTTTGGTGCTGATGTAGTCTGCAATTTCTTTGATCAAAGTCATAATGAGAACGCTGAAAAGGTGTCATCAAATATTTCTTGAATGTCTTTTTCGTTTTCTTCAATCGCTCTGGCGAGAAATTTACCACCCACTCGAATGCCTTGTGCCTTGACGGATCTATCCTTTTCTACGGACAGTTTTCCAAGTCTTCTCACACCATCAATCGCAAAGTTTGTCCTGGCTTCTCCGGTCTGCGGATCTGCTGAATAACCCGATTCTCCAATTTCAAGAGTCTCATGCTGGAGATAGGCGTAATCGCTGGCCTTTCCACCGAACTCTACCATTGCCGTTGTGTCGAGTCCCTGCCTATGTGCAGGCGTCACCTCATAATCGTACATCAATGTGGGAGCCAATTCAGGATTCACAGGTGCCCGCCTTGATGCTTGATCCCCAATATATTCGGCGACCGTTTCCACCGCTTTCACAATAGCGTTTTCATGCGCTCGGATGATTTCATCCATGTGGGCCACATACTTTGCTAAGTTGGTGAAAGCAATAGACATATTGATCCTCGGATTATCCGAAACCTGGACGATAAATAAAAAACTTACCTGATGGCTCGTATATTTTTCGGAATATTTGCGGTTTACAAGGGTATCTTTCCGCATTACTCGTGGTTATGATCCAATCCCCTGGACACACCACATGGCCTCCATCATTGGTATCTATCCACCCATGTTTTATACTAGGATGGTCACATATTAGACAAATATCTGCATGTTGGCGTGGTATTCTGAAATAGCGAACCACTGCTCCTTCTGATAGGAAGAGTTCGCCATGTTCATCCTGAATCCATTGAGACCCGTCTTGCGGATGATCACCATTTTCAAACCATTGATGCGCTTCAAATAAGACCATTTTATCCAAGTCGTTGATATGGTTTACTTTTAATTAAACATTTATCATAAACCCAGTGAGTCTCTGTCGGCGTTCCTCGGAAAGGCTTGCTAAATAAGCTTGCCATCTCTCCCATTTGGCCACCAGTTCTTTGTCTTGTTCCTCTATTTCTACCACATAAATCTTCTCACCTGAACTTAATTTTAACTGATAAGAAATTTTATTCAGTTTGGTCAACTCCTCCACCTCACTGCAATGTGTGTGCTGATGCTCTGTGCCGAACGCTTCACCCCAGCAAAAGAGATTGCCTTCCAGGAAGTCACCCATGCCGATTATCATAGGAAAATTGTCCACATGGAACAACATTCCCTTCGTATTACATTTTTCCACAAATTCACTCTTCAGTTCTTCACCTTTGAACGCTGCCATCGTCCTCCGCTTTATAAGGGTTTATTATTTCCATAAAAGATCATGGATTTTACAGGTCTGCCATCTGGCATTTCAGTTATGCCATGGTTTTTGAAAACTTTTAACAATTCTTCTGCTTCATACTGTGAAAGACACACAAACGCTTCCACTTCGTCAAAAATACTAAGCGCATTCTTAACCATGAACTCGTTACGCCGTGAATTTTGCTTGTATTTCTCCCATTTTTCGGGCTTAAAATCCTGTTCATAATGAGAAGCACCCTCATACATCCGACCATAATTGTCACCAGAATAGGCCACCAAGTCCATGCGGGATAATACTGACTTTTTTAGTCTTATCTGTGATCGCCCATTATCAACCTTGTATTGATTCTGCATCGTAAAAAACACATAATTCGCTCCACCCGTGTGCATATCTGTTTCTGGGGATTCTCCACCGCTCAAGGGGATTCCTTTACGGAGCCGTTCCATCGTGCAGGTAAAATCTCCACCCTGGTCAAGGAAATAACCAACCAACTGGTCTAGTTTGGTTTCGGTGTAATGACTAAGACTTTGATCCTTGAAACGCTCCTCTGCGTCCTTTTTGGTGAAATCCCACCTGTACCGTTTATTCCACCCGTCGCCAAAGTGGTTCACCTCTCCTTCTGGGTTATACCACTCAGGATAGGGCTCATTGGATGGCAAGTCAATCATGTGTGTTAAAGCCACGTAGCCTTTCAGCTCTGCAACCTTTTTCTGGTATGACCAGTCAGAGTTGTTAATCTCAGTGATCACGGGGTGCTTATCACCAAGTTTGTGTAACCCTTGCATCAAATACAACCACTCCTTGAACTCTTTTGGCGTTTGGCTCATGTCAATACCCATCTCGCCCATGAATCCAACAATTTCCTTGTAAGCGTTGTCGTTGAATTCTCCATTATATTTCAGCTCAACTTGCCCCTCAAAAGCGTAAAACTTGTGTTCCCCTCGTCCCTCTGTATCTATGCTAAAGTCTTTCCCGTGATACTTACCATAGTAAGTGGCTTCAACAGCCCCTTTTGTCAGGACAACTACTTTTTTATTTTTGTTCAGCCGGAAAGCATTTGTTTCTGTTTCCTTTGCATAGCCTTTTATTATCTCTTTAGCTTTGACCTCTTTAACCTCCGTTTTCACCTGAATGGTTTTTACACCATTAGGTGCTTCCATGCTTTCCTTCCGCAAATAGGCGGAGTAGATCCCCATCATAGCCCCATCCTCCAGTTCTCGTAAAATACTCAAGTAATAAGTAGCCATTGCAGAGACTTCTTTAGGCAGATCGGGATTCCTGGACAATCTTGTCAAGTCGGAGGTAAGCTCTAACGCTGCGTTTATTTTGGCCATTGATGCGGAATCTCTGCCTTTACTTAAAGTTTCCATTGCGGCAGAGATGGTCGGCCAGAAAACATCTTCTTCCAATAGTGTTTTAGGGTCATACGGCTTGTTTCTCTGAGCCTCAACAAAGTCTGACACACGCTCCGCACCTTTCTTGGTCAACTTGAGCTTAATCTTCGTTACAACTTTATTGTCCATCGTCTTTTCTTCCCACCAAAGAGTATTGGTGTCCTCAACCAAATCAAGGTCACTGCGCACGTTCTTACCCACAATACGGGCCTTCTTTACTTCGGCAACAATACCCTTGATGTCAGACGACTCGATTTTCTGCATCACATCGCTTGGGGTGGCTTGTTTCATCACCACATACGAGCCTAGCATTGCAATCAGTTTGTGTTTACGGGCAATCAGGTTATTTATGAGTTCAGTATCCGTCCCGAAACCGGCTTCTTTGCATAATGCTTTCAGTTTGGTGTCTGTCAATTTGGTGAGTTGATTGACATACTGCTTGGCGTTTTTTTTGGTGAATTCGTTGAACACCGGCCCAAACACACTCGCAGACTGGTGGTTCATTGAGAGGTTCAGTAAGGTATCAAACGCCGAAGGATCAGGCCCATACGCTTTGGGGCCACCCTGCGCTCTGAACCGGAACGAACCGCCTGAATCAATCACAATAAATTTGCCATCTTTGTTCTGAAGCAGGTTATCCATCGACAACCCGACTACATCCCAGTTTTCCACCAGTCCTGCAACAATGTGGTGCTTGGCCAGCTCATTGTTCTGGTTCCATGTCTTCTTTCCACGGAGGTCAATGGAGGTCAGCCCCTCCTCATAATCCGTCAGCAATAACATCCGTCTTCCTGTCCCTGCGTTATGGATCAGTCCTGGCGGTGGCATGACTGAGATAATCCTGGATTTCGGAGCTTCCAATCCAAATGCGGACGCAATGTTCTGGGCCAGTATTTCCGATTTTGCCTGCATGGTGTTGGCGTAAAATTTTCCGTAATAGACTTTCCCAGTGTATTTGTTGATGAATTTCCCGCCTGGATTGCTGCCTCCCTGGGAGCCTGGCACAAATTCCAGAGAATCTGCCAGGTGGTAACGTTCAATATAATCGTTGAGCAATTTGTGATCTATTTCCATGTTCAGAAAGTCCTTGAGTCTTTCCTTGGGAACAAGTTTCACCCTGGCTGCTTCCCAGTGGGCATCGGCGGGGTCGCCTCCTGTACGAACCGCCTTGTAATACCTGGTTTTGGTTGTTCCACGTTCATAATCACCCACAAATCCCGTGATTTTGACATTGAGACCAGACTCTTCATACGCCTCTTTCATAGCGTTTTGCTGCATCGTCAGATTAGGCTCCAGTTGCCCCTTGGGGAAGGTATGCTCAATGCCGCCATAATGATCTTTTGGCTCAAAAATCCATATCCGTCCATCCGGTTCCTCAATAATAACCCCTGTGGAGGTTTTCTTTTCGGGATGTGGCACAAATTTCGGTTCGTCAATCTTGTCCAGGATATTGCGAAAGTCTTGAGGCTCTTCATGCCCAAACGGGATACCATTGAGACTGATGGAGGAATGCTCCTGAAGCTTGCTGAACGACACAAACACAGTGGGGTCATTCAGACGTTCCTGCATGGAGTTCTTGTATTGCAAATCTTTCTCGATTTTTTCTTCGGCCTGCGTTTTTAAGCGTTCCTTGATTACCTCGTCCGGTCTGTCGGTGACAGTGCTTCCTCCCGACTTTGGCATTTTGGGAGGTTTGTTCGCAGCCATATCTCTGACGGCCTTATTCCTGTCCTGGATGATCTCTTTTGTCATACCAATAGAGTGATGACAGTTCGGGTGAAAAATCTCGTTACTGGGCAATGCGTTGAACATGGGCAACCCGAATTGTTTGGCTGCGTCTTCTGTTAGTGCCACCCTTTTGCCCTCCCAGAACTGGCATTCATCCTTGGCCCCTGTGAAGGTAATCTGTCCTACATCAAACCCACGCTCCAAAAACCGTTGTGTTTTTGCTTCCCGATTGATCCTGGCATGATACGTATTGACCGCCATCTTGGTATAAGTTTTAAGATCCCACCGCTTGCCGTTTCGGTCTACAAACTCAAACCCATCCTGGCTTTTAAGCTTCTTGTATAACTCCTGGATGATTTTTTGCTGAGGTTGGCCCAGTGCTGTTCCTTCCCGAATCGCCTTGGCGAATTCTTCACGCAGAAATTTGACGGCACTCTCTTTCATCTGCATGGTTCGCCCTGCTATGTCAGTAAACACTTCCTCCGATATGAGCTTGAGCTGGCGCACCATCACTTGCGTCATGGGGATAGGTTTCCCTTCTCCCAATTCCTGCAAATTCATGTCAGCCCACTCCACACCCATGTTGAAGCTTTCTGGAACGAAGGAATGTACCCAACGTGTCAATTCTGGATAGGTCTTGGTAAGGGCTTGCTCCAGGTACTTGAATTTCCCGAAGGCAATGCCTTTTTGGTACGAGGTGAGTTTTTCCTGGGTGAGAGCGATACTCAACCGCTCATAGGCTTTCTGGAGGATTGCTTGCAGGCTTTCGGTATGCGCTTGAATCGAGGCCATGCCCTGCGACCAAGACTCTTTTTTCCATTTTTTCCAAACTGGAGACTCGTTGATCTGTTGTTCAGCCATTATCCAGTCCTTTCATTATTCCGTTGCAGGTTCATTTGCTCAATACGCACATTCGATCTTGTATCCAATGATACGCTCCCCATTACTGACAGGGGTCACGGAGTTGACTTGATAAGTTTTTGTGTTATGGATGACCTGATATTTTTTTTCAATATCCAGCTCGCTGATCAACTTCTCGGTAATGAACAGAACCACACCTTGCGAATGCAGAAACACGCATTTCACATTGGATTGGACGACTGCAAATGTTTCATCCCCCTCATAAAACGACTTCACACGCTCTTGTATTTCCAGTTTTGAATTCAACTGGAATCCGTTTTTAATATCGGAAATCATACTCGGCTCAAGCGGTTTGACGTGGTAAATACTGCCAGTGAAAACACTTCACTGCTCCTCTCCAGAATTTTGACGGCAAAGGGGCTGGTATTGTCCATTTCATCTATCAGACTTTCCACGTCCACCGTGGTAGACAGATCGCCTATGGTCTGAGTTCTGGTGTGTTTTTGCGATCCGTAAAACTGACTATACTCCAATATATGCAATGCCTGGATAAACACAGCTTCTTTCACCGCTTCGGGATAGGCGCCATTCCTCGGATATTCCAGGGGTTGGTTGTAAACGTCTTTGTAAGATTGGAGGGATTGCCGTTTAAGGTAGCTATTGATGGTCGCTGAGGCTCGTATCAGCATATAAGACTTCTGATAGGTAGTGGATGGATCGTCCTCAATCAACTCCTCATACGCAGTGACACCTGGCATGTTGAAATACTGACTGACGTACTCACTCACCTCATCGACAGTGGCTAAAGAATTCACTCCTAAAATCAACGGGGATGGCATACGCTCTCATAAGCAAATGTTACACGATGACTGCCTCAAATTCTCCAGAGAATTGAACCAGTTTATAATCTTCAGGATGCAGTTTAATTCGGGTTGTACCCAATGGCAGATCCAGTTTGTCAAATACAACCGTCCCTTCTCCGGCCACCATGTTGATATACGTTCCAAATATGTCCATTCCAGACCTGTTCCGAACTATGACATAAAACTCGCCCTCAAATGCTGGGACGATGGGGTCTGTATCAACTGGCCCTGTGCGGATTTTTAACGAAAACGTGACTGGGGTCTCTCCAATCCACCATGTGCCATCCGGCTTTATGTGTTCCGCAGGCACAGTGATGTGCAAATAGGGTCTGGAATCTACAGGAATTGTTTTCAGAATATAGTTATTGCCCTGCCCGTCCACCGCAATGCTGTCGTATGGTTCTTTGGGGACACTCCTGATCGTGGCACCGTCTACAATACTGAAATAATCTTTACCGTTTTCCTGGTACTCTGTGATGGTGATTCCCATTACACGCTCCATTCGGCATACATCAACGCCCAATCCGTTTTATTTTTTGAACCCATGACCTCTAATTTACAGTAAAACTTAAAATGGGCTGGCAAGGTTATTTTACATAACCCGCAATCCATCATATGACTGTCTGCTTTCATAATAACGGTTACAGGACTCAGCCCGTCAATCGTGACACGGTATTCGATGTCTCCTGATCGTGACGCCACGGTTAATTCAACCAGATCCCCTGTCACGTTGTTCAATTCAATAAGTGTCACCCAGACATCTTTGTCTACGTCTGACAGACTGACGACTTTTGGTATTTTTGCCGGATAAATTTTTGCCATAAGCTGCTCTGGATTCCCATAATTCAACCAATCCGTGTTATTCGCTCCTGTCTTGAACCAAATTCCTGTACTGCACAGGATAATGGACGGAAACGGGAGGTCTAATTCCTCTGTTTCGGGATCTATAACATCTTCCAGAAAATGCAACAGGTTGTTTTCTGATCGCCCTAACGCGATTCCTCTCTCAAATTGACTGGCACGGGTAGTTAAACTCATGAGGCAAACCGTTGCATCGTTTCATTGATCCATGCGGAAGGATCACTACCGCCATACGGACTTATTCCATACTGTTGCAGTCCATAGCCGTATATACCTCCAGCCCAGGATTCTTCTGTGCGTGAGTGTTCCACTTTATAATCGCTTTTGTGGATCCGTTTAATGATCCAGACTCCGGTATCTCTGACACCCACCAGGAAATAATTCAGATTGCCGAAAATGATTCCGAACCGGACAACCCAATTATTATTTTTGACTTCGATCACATCCACTGGACTCACCTTCGTCCACTCCGTGTTTCCGCTCCCTGTTTTGACATAAATGCCTGTGGCATTCATCAACACGGACGGAATAAGAGCTGAATAACCCAAGCCATCTCTGGGATCGCCTGGGGCTTCAGTATAGTGCATCTTCGGGTTAATATACTCATTGTTCAGCGCAAATGAATCTGCTACAAGGATTGTTTCCATAAAAGTCCCATCGTAAAGCCCTCCCGAAAGAGGGCTGATAAGGATTTACAGCAATTTAACCGCCGTAACGGAAACATCAGTGCCCGTTTCAGCCGCAGTAATGCTCAGATTGACCGCCTGGGCGTCACCTGTTCCTGACAAAGCACACGATACCGCAGACAATAGCTTTGTCCCAGCGCTGAAAACAGTCGCATACAACGTGTCATCAATGACGGTAGCAATGGTCGTACCCGCACGGTTATGGGACACCAGAATTTTGGTGGCATAAAATTTACCGGAGGTTGAGTTATGCGCTGCAAGGGTGAACTCCATGGCCCTGTAGTCCTTTGTCAAAAAGGAGAACACGGTGGTTGGAGTGTCCGCAGCAATTCCGGTCACATTGTCCCGTTCCAAGCGGTCTTTGATACCTGCATCCAATGCGCTCAAATTCTGGTTCACGCTATTGGATGTTGAAACGAACTCCGTAGAACCAATATGGGCATTGGTACCGATAGCTCTATCCAATGCTTCCAGGTTTGCCCCTACATCATTGGCTGCGACTAACGCACCAACGGTTCTGGTGGTTGGAACAACATCGTCACCCAGGTAGGTATCCAGTTTGCCCAACTTCGCAGAAACGGAGGAGTTGACAACCATTACACCAGTTGTTCGTCCCTTGGGGGTGCCCAGTTCGGTGTTTGTCCCGATTGCAGCATCCAGTTTCTCGATATTGGAGTTCACATCCTGGTCACTGATCGGGTTATTGGTACGGGTTACAGGAACTACTGCATCCCCAATCTCATCACCCAACTTAATCAATGCCGATTTGACGGTTTCTGTGTCGGAAAGAATATCATCCGCACCAGCAGTCCCGCCAATGGTGCCAAGACTTGTAGCACCTTGAGCGGTTCCCAAAGATGTGTTCACAGCATCAATGTTGCCGTCCAATTTTTCAATGGCTGATTCTACGTCGTCTGTATCAGCAACATCTCCTGAAGCAGCAGCGTAGACAGAAGACAGACCAATCTCATCAGCAACCCTTGGATTGAATGGAACAGCTTTTACAGTTCCAGCAGCCACATTCGTGACGACCACTTGATAAGTATCTTCACCCTGATCTGGACTTGCAGGAAGATAATTATTGATTACAAAAACATCTCCAGATCCCAATGCATCTACAGCAAGTTCATACTCACTGGAACTGTTGATTTGCCACAGTTTCAGACCTGCTGCATTGCCAATACCAGACAACACATATTCCCCAATTTGAGGAGCCGTGACGGTTGTATTGTCATCATCGGAAAATTCAATCGTGCTTACCGCTGTTCCTTCAACTGAATCAGAAGCGGCGGGTTCCGCACTCAAAGCAGAGGACAGAGTGATGAAAGACGTTCCTGAGTTAATGGATTCGATGATTTTGGCTGCTTCCACTCCAACCACCACACTCATACCCACTTTCAAATCACTTACATCAGCAACTTTGAAAGTGGTGTCGGTGTTCGCCGCATCATCAACAACTGTTGTACTTGGAGAAGCAACAATATCATCTCCAGTTCCGATAACTACAATTTCAGCTCGCCAACGTGTTCCTGAAGAAAGGTTTGCTACCGCACTGTCAACATAGTCCTCTGTCGCTTCTCTACGCCATGCGGTATCACCAGCAGCATATTTTATCCAAATTTCCCCATTTGTGCCTTGCCGATGGTACACGGAACCGATTGGAGCTGCGAGACCTGCGCCCTGACTTGGATCAACCGATCCAACAAGGGATTGCGTGTATAACAGACCATTTTCAATTTCCAGTCCATATCTTATTCTGAATGGTGCGCCCATAATATCCCCTTATCCATAAGGTGTTGTTAAAAAAACGCCAATCCTTGCGTTAAAACAATTCTGCCAACCTTATTTCATTGCATGGTTAATATTCTAGCAAACTTTACGACCAAAGGCCAACTGGAATAATTTCTGAAATACACATTCGTCATGCTCCCTTCCAACTCAGCATATACCTCATATTCCATGATCTCACCAAGGATTCCATACTCGCTAATGAGGATAGAATCCATGTTTTTGAAGCTTCTTACCGAAGTGAACCTGTTATAAACGGTCTCGCCGGTTTCATCGGTCACAGTCTGTTGCAGGACAGCATTCCACTCGACCAGCAAAAAACGGGATTCAATTGAATCTACGAGGGCAATTAGTCCAGGCAACACATAAGAATTATAGGTCAGTAACCCCTGAACTACTATATCCTCTGTTGGTATCTCACCTGGAGTAAAAACCTCAGAACGGTACGCTTTACCGCCAACACCAAACGACCTGACCATTCCCACCAATCTTAAAAAGTGTGCCTCTGTCGGTACAGTGGGACGCAAAGATTGGCAGAAGCAATCCCACCGAACCTAAGAGGCAGCTATTGTATATAATTTTCATCGGGAACCCATGCGCCAATGCCTTTGGCCACAAACAGGCCACCACCGACTGACATGATTTCGAGGTGGAAAAATAAAGCTGTGGCGTCTGTGGAGTAGGTACCACCAGGCTGCGTTTCATTGATTTTGTCCGTTCCCACTGTTTTTATCGTAATGAATTTGGAACTTGTTTTGACAATTGTGATCTTTTTACCCGTCACCAAATTTGCGCTGGGTAGAGTAAACGCAATATGGTTCTCAGCCCCCGTGGTTGTCAATATTTTGTGGTCAAAATCTTCGGGCAATATGGTATAATCTGTGACGAGATTATCCACAATCAATGGCTTACGCACGTCCTGGAGTAATATTCCTGAAACACTTGCGGGAATGCGACCTGACCCGTCAAGAACCACGATTCCATTTGGGTTATTTGCCACGGCATTTGTTCCTGTCCCACCCTGGTCTTGAGAGAGCGGAACCAAGAGACCGAGTAAAGAGGTAATGTCTGAGTTTATGCCACTCTTTGCTCTGGAATAATCTGTGGGGAGGTTTTGTAATTGGCTGCCATCGCCATCAGGTTCCAGGAAAACGGAACCGGCATCTGTGGTTTTTAACACTCCCACCAGGTTTTCACCGGATAATATCGGCAATTTACCTGCTCCATCGGTTTTTACCAGTTGGGAGATGCCGTTGAATTGCTCTAGCAATGCACCTATGGTATCCAGACTGATCGGAATGGTGATGGTGATATGGGTTAGTTTCTGACGTTCTGAGGCAGTGATACCAATGCCACCAGCAGGCGGTTGAATCATGTCGGAATGCGCTGTAACCAAGCCTGTGCCATGTCCGGCTCCCGCACTCTCATCAATATTGGCTTTATCGCCTTCTATGGACGTGATTGCGCCATCTTGAAACCGCAATTCAGTAACGAGCGTCTTGCCAGTTTGGGTTTGGTCGGAAATATATATTCCTGCACGTCTAGTCCCCATGAGTGCTGTCTCAGTAAATGATTAACTGTAAAGTTCTGGAAGGCTCAATAGACCTGGCATAAAACATGGTTTCGCCTTTGCTGACGAGGGGCTTTTTGTCAAAACCACGATACTCGAACGCACCCACCACCACATAAGGATCTGAACCTGCATTCGCTTTCAATTCCCAGGACGTGTTATCCTGTAATCCTGCTTCAAACCCCAGTGCGTAGTCAACTCCCTCCGGCAAAACAATCGGATAAAATTGGTCATTGCTCACTGCATAGGTTTTCGTTTGTCTGAATACAT
This sequence comes from SAR324 cluster bacterium, assembly GCA_015232315.1. Taxonomy (NCBI): domain Bacteria; class Deltaproteobacteria; species SAR324 cluster bacterium. The sequence continues at coordinate 124,270 of JADFZZ010000007.1, forward strand.
ACATTTTTATCCTTTGATAAATGCCTTATACTGAATGCCAACAAGTACAGCAAAACTTCACCAAAAAACACACCAACAATGACGATTAAAATGTTCACTGTTCACTGTTTGATTGGGAAGATGGCAGGATTTGTTCAGACTCGTCCTTTTTCTTCTTTTTATTCTGCTGTTCCCGCTCCTTTTCGGCAATTTCCTTTTCTCTGCGAGCAACTTCCAACTCTCTCGCCTTCAGTCTGTCATCCCATAAAATATGCTTTCCTGGGATAAAATCCCTCTCATTGATAACACTGAACTCATCAGGGTTTCTGGGATTGACAATTTTCAATACACTCATGGATGCCATTGTAACTCCTGCATGAAAAAGGGGCATTTAGCCCCATTTTGTTAAACGTCTCGGCGCAGCAAACATGCCAGATTTGGCTCAACACACTTTGTCCCAAACAGGACATCGAGGGTCACAACCACTTTGGCACTTGAGTCATTATAACTCAAACGTGAGCGGATAGAGAGGTTGGTTTGTGGGTCGGTAATGACACTCATGCGAGCGCCAGCACCGTCACCGATTTCGGGAAGGGGTGCCATTGCCAAAGCAAAAGCGTTGCGGTGGAACATCATATTTGCATAAAAGCTGTCCGCATTAGTGGATGCACCTGGGTCAAATGTCACCACAGCATTGTCCAGATGATTTTGCACCAGATTGGGGAAGATACCGATTGTTCCAGCACCACCCGTCAAGGTCACATTGGATGTCACAACATAGCGTTGTGAATTCCCTGCGATCACGAAGGAATCACCGGCTTTCAGCGTTTCACCACCCACAGCGAATCCGTCCACGGCAATGGAAGAAGCACCTTTGGTTGCAGCACCAACTAACGCACCCGTGTTGGTTCCTGAGATCACAGTACCAGAGGTGTGTTGCTTGATGTTCTGGTTGCGGAATAACTGAACGCCAAAGCGTTGCGCCAGGGTACCACGTAACAACGCATCCAGGTTCTGCCCGTTTCCGCTCACGCTGGCGTTCGACATCCAGCTTTGCGGTAAATATGCAGCCTCAAGAAACGAATCAATCGCAAAATGAACCATGTTTGTTTGTGCGTCAATCAACGCACCCGCATTGTCCACCAGGACTTTACGGCAATTCACAACATCTTGTTCGTCAGGAGATGCTTGCCCGTCAATTTGCCATGGTACGTCAATATAACGGCCCATCAATGCGGAATCGATATAGTTTGCCAGCGCATACGCAGCAGGGGCGATATGCTCCTGAATCACTTGATCAGTTGTGTAGGAAAGCTCAAGGTCAGTCAACCCGAATTTCACTTCTTTCCACTGGTCAAGGGTCACGTCAATCATGTCTGTTTCAAGATCCTGAATCGTTCCTGATCCACCCTCGTTTACATCGAAGCTTCCTGGTTTGCGGATCTGGATTGTTTTCCCTTTTTGCCCTGTAGCCTTGTCATAACCTCGGTACACACGGTTGGCCATGCCAAGCGATTTGTACAAAATCATCAATGCTTCTTGTGCGTAAAACGTGGGGTTGTATGCGTCAATCTGGTTCATATTGCCTCTATTGAAAGGAATTAATTAAATTGAATGTAATTTATCAAGTCCTCTCTCCGAGAGGAAGGAATCTCACTGAGAATCCGAATCAAGAGCCTAAGATGACTCTTGTGCCTGCTTTCTGGGCCTGCTCTTTGGCCGCCCAGTATTTTACTGGATTCTTAGCGTCTTCTTTAGTCAGGACAATCCCGTCCGTTGTACGCATGAAACCATTGGCCCCCTTTGCTCCGCCACCTGTGGAGGGGAGGAACAGATGCTTGGCATTCTGTGCGAGTTCAGTCATCCACTCTTCAGGCGAAAGCAAATCATTGCCATTGCGCCCGTACCGTTTGTTACCCGACTCATCAACCGCATAGAGTTGTCCTTCATCGGATACTTTCCAGGAGCGTTTTGCCCTGGCCATGATGTCATCAATAGCGTCCTTTTGCGGGACTGCCGTGTCATTAATGGCTTTTTGCAGTCGGGTCTCCAGCCTGGTTTCCGAAAGCTGGGACATGAACGCTTCACGTTCCTTTTCCGCCTTTTCCGCTCGTTCCAGCAATAGTCGTGTCTGATTCTCGTGGTCTTTTTTCATGATGGATGTGCGCTGATTGAACAACTCCTCAAATTTTCCCTGGTCAATCAATTGCTTTTCCGCAAACTCTTTTTCTCTGGACATCAATTCCTTGGCTTTCGCAGGGTCTTCAATCCCGTCATAACTTTTCAGCCGTTCTTCCAGTTCTTTCTGAGTTTTCAACAACTTTGTGTTGTTTTCCCTAAATTCATTGAGCTTTGTCTTTTCTACAAACCCAGGGGGTACGCCTTCGAGTTGCAGTGTGTATTTTTGGGCACCATCCACCTGTATTGGCGCATAGAGTTCCCGAAGTGCCTCAGGCACATTTTCTAAAGTTTCTACGATTGCTGGTACCGCCATAAGTCTCCTATGGGCCGTTAGTTATTAGTCCAAACCACATCCGCAGGCGTAGTCTGGTCGTTGAATTGTGATGATCCCTGTTTTGCCGTCTTCAAAAGGGCAGCCTCGGAATCCAGGTCAAAATCTTCAGGATATATCTCACCCTGATTCAAATTATACGTCAGGGTATCAAACGAAATAGCCCCGTTTTGCCATGCTTGCACCAATGCTGATATTTCCTGAGCAGTCAGTCTGTCGTTCAAAAAGTCTTTAGGAATCATCACCGATACTTCTGTGGCATCGCCTAATTCCCAAGCCACCACATCCTTCAATACGTTGGCCAGCCCTACCTCTGCTGTTTTCACGATATTGGCTAAAACACTGGTTTGTGAGCTGATCCGCAAGCGAGCGGTCTCGGCTGTTTCGACCTGGTTGCGTTGCTGTTCAATCAGTTTTGCCCCCAGGGAACTCATTGCGTCTTTTTTCTCTGCCATAGCCATGTGGAACAAATCACCGCCACTGGAAGAGTATTCCATGATCCCGAACTTTGCATCCGCATGTCTGGAAGACCATAACACTTCTGGCCCAACTTCGGTGGGCTTCTCGTCCATGTCAATTCCTACCGCCCAGGGTGTCCCTGCTGCGAGGATATGGAGTTTTTGTTCAAAATCCGCACTATTGCGGTAATGCGCCAGGTTGAGATAAGCCAAATCCAGCATCGGAGGCTTCCCAGGAACGCACCCGATGTCACTCACACCAAAAAACGTGAACGGAATATGATCCAGGGGATGTGCCATGCGGTTGGGCATGATCTCTTCACTAACCCACTCACTCTTACCGTTATTCACGACTTTAGTCCAGATTCTCTGCTTATAAATCCCGCCATCCAGGAATAATTCTCTGTACCTGGTCTGTATAGCAACCTCATACGGATCAGTGGCCGAATGTTCCCACGATCTTTCCTGGAGTACCACCAATTGCACAACTCCGTAATCCGCTCTCCAGTTGACAATATCCTCGGCAAGAAAACTTGCCAGATAGAGATTCTCACCATCCACGGAACGTTCCACAAGGACACCACACCGTCCTGTGATCAAGACCTCATGCAGTATTTGGCTGATATACCCTTCAAGGCTCACCCCTGTCAAGGTGACATCCTGTTTCCAGTCTTCCAGTTTGGCAGGCAGGGTAATTACGGGTGTTTTTCTGGTCACAAGCCCGACTTTCCCATGCACCGTATGGGCGAAGGTTCCATAAAACACTGCCCGATCTTTGTATCTGGTATAACGTTCTTCATCCTGGTTCGTCAATTTAGGCAAATAGTCTTCCCCCTTGGACTTGACAGCCCCTTCACCATCATAGCAGTCTCGGCAAATGCGGTATTCTTTTATCCGTCTTTGGTATTCTGGGTGAATGGAATCTATAGGCATAATTTTTTATTTCTCATGCTTGAATATTGGCTGATTGCGAAATCTGCACTTAATTTACTAAATAAATGCAGATAAAGCAAAAAAAATCTACAACCCTGATAAACGACCGACTGATAATGACCTCCCAGTTGAGGAAGCAACCATCTGATATGCACCTGAAACACAGTCGATCTGGTCATCATTTGCATCTCCTGCTCCGGTGAACACCTGACACTCATTCAAGAAATCATTGATCCACGTTCCACGCACCAGCTTCACCTTTCCCGCTTCCGCTCTAGTGATCCAGGGGAGCGACCTGGTGAGCTTGTCTTGATCCGGCCTGAATCCCTTGATGCTAATTCCTGCCAGCGTCCGGTCATCCAGCAAATCATCAATGAAGCCTTTCATCTGTCCCGCTTCTTCGATTCCCACATGGATCCGCTCATTGAGGGCGGTTTGCGTGATCGTCTTTCGGACTTTGGGCCATTCATCTCTCATCCGGATCATGTCTTTGATATAAATAGTGCTGTCTCGCCCTACCGCAAGAGCGCACGAAGCCGTAAAATCCGCAGTTTTTCTGGCTGAAACCGCCAAGTCCCAGAACCGTACCCATTGCAACCCGTCCGGCAGTTCGTTGGAGCTGATGATATTAAACCAGCCACGCTGTATTCGTGCCCCTCCTGCTGGGGCAGGTTTCTGTTGAAACAACGCAGTCCAATCGTAGATACCAAGCGTTGAACGGACGTGTGCCAGGTCGAATTCGTTCTTAAAATCCGGCCACAATGGTTCACCCTCGATTCTTGGGTCATCGGGGTGTTTTTCAGCTTCGCAAATTGCTGGGAAACTGAGAATTGTCCATTTTTCACTGTTAGCATCCTGCGTTTGTTGCTTGATCACTCTTCCGGCAAGGTCGTCTTCATGCCAACGTGTCATATTGATCAGGATGGAGGCTCCTTTTTGCTGTCTGGTGTAAAAGGTGGAGGTGTACCAGTCCCAAATACTCTCCCGAACCGTCTTGGATTCTGCCTCTTCTCGGTTTTTGATGGGGTCGTCAATAATTCCATGGGTGAATCCATGCCCAGTGATACCACCGCCCACACCGGCTGCCTTGAACACTCCCTCATCCTCAGTGAGCCATTCTTCCACTGCGGATCGTTCCTGGGAGAGCCTTGTCTTGAAAATTGCCTGATAAGTTTCGCTTTGCAAGATTCCACGAACCTTGCGACTCATCGCATTGGCCAATCCCTGTGAGTATGAGGCCATTATCACCTGGCTCTTTGGAAGTCTGCCTAAAATCCAGGCTGGGAGCCTCCTGGAGACTAGCTCACTGTTATGTGTTGGAAGCATACTCTCCCCACATAAAAACATCTGACTGGGTGAATCGACTTGGATACACACGGTGTCTGCCATCCCCGCAGGTTCAAAATCAAGAAAACGGTGTTCTCTTTGTGGATGAATACAGAGACTCTTTTTTCTTGGCAAACGGGCTGCATCCGGCATATAAAACAGTACCCGATATTTCAGGCTGATAAATCGCCCGTATAGCGTAGCGTCCCCTGTAATCAAGGATGCTTTGTATCCTAACGAATTTACAAGTTGCCTGACACACTGGGCCAAATTATGATTCACCGAAGTGAATTCGACTTGTCCTGTAGGTGACACATATCCATCGGTATCAATCAATCCCTGTAGAAGACTGAGCCTCTGTTCTTTACTCCCTCGCAGGTATTCAGCAGGGATGTGCTTGTTGCCTAATAAGCCCATTGCTCTTAATTGCTTTTGTAAGCCCAGAACCCCAAAGTTTTTCCGATCTTTATGACTCCTGATTGGATACCCTGATCTTTGTATCTCAGAACGTATGAATTCCTGATCTTCGTGTACTCCTGACGTAATAAACCCTGATGTGGTACGTCCATCTCCCAGCCAGACCCCTAAAACATACGGGGGAATGTTTAGTCTTTTTGGAGGAAGTTCTAAAGCTCCTTGCCGTTGCACAAGGGGCTTCCTGTAATCCTTCATGTTTAATGTTCGCTGATACAACTCTTGAGTATTATAAACCCGATACTTCTTATGCTTCCTGCAAAGACGAACCACCCAATCATGTTCTGAATCTGCAACAATAGAGTCTCCATCATCTGTTGTAACACGGTAAACAGTCCGACTGGTGAAAATCTCACTTCTGGCAACCACTGCACAAATTGCCCCTGTTTCATCAAATACCTTATCGCCTGGAACCAAATCAACAATTCGCTTATACCCGTCTGGGGTTGGAATGGGCGTATTCACCTCAAGAGCCTTCCCATGTCGTGGGGGCATGAAAACCATAAGCCGTTTAATCTCCCCATTTGCCCAGCGTTCCAGGTACCGGCACAGCACTTTATGGTGCCAGTTTGCCTGGTACTCAGGGAACGTATATTTCACGAACTCAATCAGCTCCCGTTGAGACATCTCCTGGTTGATTTGGGCCTTCAGTTTCTCTGGCATTGTCTTCAATGCTGCTTCTAAGAGCTGCCAGGAATTCTGAGGGGACGTTGGCGAAGTCAAATTTAATCCCTGCGGCCTCATTCTTCTCTCCTACAAAGTTCAATTCTTTCAATAATGCCATTTTAAGGGACTCAGGGATACTGTACCCATGTTTTTCAAACTCTCTGGCCGTCTCCAAAGCGGTCATCTGCTTTTCGTACACATGATCCATGAATGTTTCAGGAATGTCCGTTACGTTTTTTCCGAAATTGAGGATCTCAATTGCGGCTCGGAGTTTCACAGAATCGTTCTCACTGCCCAGCAGATTGAACAAGGTCAAGCCTGCCAGGTGTTTTTTCCCTTGCAGGGTACGGATCGCTTGTCTTCTGCACTGTGAGGCGAACTCCGCAACGCCTTGGTTGTACCAGGTCGTTAACTTCCATTGACTCAAGGTGGTGGTGGAAATGCCAAGCTTTTCTGCTGTTTTGCGATGGGAATCAACACCGAAGAAACCCAGTTCAATCGCCTTCAACTGGTTCTCTGTGAGGACTTTTTTGATTTTTTTCTTTGGTGTTACGTTTTTTTTCATATTATTACGCCCATTTTCGGATTATCCCAACCCAATAAAAAACTTTCTTATCAGTGGCTTTCGGTCTTTTATTCTGCCAGTCTTTGTTCTTCTTCCTGTTTTGCTCTGGAAATGATCTCTTCCGACACCTTTCTGCCCAGTTCCGCCCACTCCATCAATTGCAGAAAAGAGACTGCCGTATTTTTGATATTGAACTCCTTTTTTATGCCTACCAGCATCTTGAAAACCTGGTCATAGGCACCCATGGCGCATAAATAGTGTTGGTTACAGGCTAGATTGAACCTGGCATCCTCTAAAAGCCCATCAAAGCGTTGCAATTCTTCTGGGAGGAATAGGAGTTGCACCGTCTCGAATGCCACTCTAGCGTTGTTCAGCGCAGAGAAATTGATCTTTTCCAATTCTTCCACCAGGGAAGAGTCCAACCCAGCCCTGATCTTGGAATCGAGGTCTGTGATCTGATCCCACAAGGATTTGAGAATCTGATTGTCGTCCTGTCCAACAAGTGCGTTGTGGGCGAGCTGTTCCGCAATCTTTTTTGATTTGCTCAGGTCGGAGCGGTACAAAATCAGTATTTTCTCAATCCCAGCGTCTTTCGCCGCCTGAACTCTGTGGTTCCCTGACAATACAACCAGTCTGCCATCTTTTTCCAGATGGCATAATGGCACGGAAGACAAAAACCCGTCCTCCCGAATGTTGTTCAGCAAACCCTGGTACTGAAACTGGTTCATATACCGGGCATTCTCATCGAGCAGGGTGAGGTTCCGTGGATTGGCCACCGCAAGTTTGATTTTGCCGCCGAGGGTTTGATTGATAACATCAATCGCCTGATTGAGGTTCGGATTTCCCATGTCAATTTGCATTATTTACTCCTGTGATGTTTACACCATTTCTGCAATGCCTGTTTCAAGGTCATTTGCCCCATAACGCCATAGTAGTTCAACACATACGGATGATCCTCGTCCTGCTGTTCCTTTCTGGTAATCAACTTGTAAATCCCCCGATATTTCATGGAAACCGGATTTTTGGAGAATGCTGTTGTGACAGTATAATCGAACTTGTTCACCGCCTTGCGCTCCATCATAGTCTGGAACTCTTTGGACAAAGATGCCAGTAGCACCAGTTTTGACAACCGCTTATACACGGTATGATTCACCGCCATGTCACAAAGCAAATACAAGCTGTTTTCAAGTGGTTCTCCATCCTCATTGTTCATCGTCAGTGTCGGGAGTTCAGCACAAATGACTCCAATAATCTTACTGTTGACCGTGACCAGGAAATTGAACGTACCCCCTGAAAACTTGATTGTTTTTTTGAGGTAAAGGGTGCGGATATAATCCACAACCATGGAGTTGCTGAGAATTACTTGCAGATCATCATCAGGGTTGATTTCATCGGAGATGTGCATCTCATACGGGCATTTCCCCTTGTGGGTATGGAACCCCAGGTAAAAACTCTTTTTGGCGATGTTGCTATACAGGTGGATGGTCAGAGACCGCTTATCCAATGCTGATATGGGATCTCCCAGAAAATCATATTTACCATGCAGTTCATTTTCGGAATAAATAAACCACCGCAGGTCGTCCCGTTCAACTATCTTCCGGTAAAACGGCTCTGGAGAATCAAGGGAGGTGTAGGTTGGAGGATCCCATTTCAGGATCGTATTGAGCCACTTATACATCCGCTCGTATCCACCGCTATAGGTCGGAGCGTAGGTCGTGACTGTGGCACCTGTCGGCAAGTCATCCAACATTGCCATGGCATCTCGCCCATGAAATTTGGTGAGCTTCATCTGGCTTTTTCTGGTCTCAAGCTTCTGGATGGTTTGCTCCACAAGCGAATCCCACGATTTGACGTAGGCGTTCCACATTCGCTGTTTGTAGGAATTATTCAGGGCATGATAATCGGCCATATCAAGCAGCAGCATGACCGTTGCGGCCATCCGTGCAGGAGTATTGAGGTAGTCCTGAATGAACGGGACTTTGCACTCGGCATCCACATATTCCAGGCTGAACGGCTGATCGTTGAAGTACCAACCCAGGACACAGGAATAAATTGAGACATCACAGGAATGAATTTCCCCCTTGTAACCATTGAGGGATAGAACGGTTTCTGTGGTAAAGTTACCACAGCATAAAACATACAATTGTTCACTGAACAGAGGTATGTATTTTGTGAGGATTTTCCGGAATCCCTCTGGGACTACACCTTGAAACATATTGCCTTCCACAAAAAACTCTGATACTTTTCTACTTCATGCGAAGGTAGGGTCAATGCAGACCGCCATGCTTCCAGCATGGAAGTCCAAGTGCAAATCTTGGCCTTCGCTCCACCCTGTCACAGTTGTATCATAGTCCGATCTGGATTTCAACCCACCTTTCAGTTCAGGTTAATCGTTTAACTGCAATCTCAAACACCGGCTTGTCATCCTCAAAAATTTTGATTGAGTTTCCCTGTTTGACGATATGCTCTGCTACGGCAACCAGCGCATGGATTGTGACCTCCTGCTTATCCGCTCCAAACGAACCTGTTTTCAGGATTGATCCGGCATAAATCTTACCCGTCATCGGGCTGGTGGCAATGTGTATTTTTTTCATAGAACTGTCTCCTAAAATAAACTCATTTGTTCCGCTTTTTTTGACCACCCACTATCAAAAGAAAATTTTATTTCCTTTGGTGGTGGTGGAGTGTCCCTAATTTGTACCTCTACGACCCTCTGCACAGGCGTAGCGGTTCCTATTTCAGGAATCTGTTTATTGAGATGTAGAGCCAAAAATTCTGCCAATACGCTCCGGTGGCAATCTTTCGGATCTTTCTCGCAACAGTACAGTACAGCTTTCTCTCCATACTCCCTGACGTATTCCATCACATCCACCTTACTGATCTCATCCAAATACGCCTCTCGCCAAGGTTTCCCTTTTGAATTGCCTTTCAATAACGCATAGGAAGGCGCACCCACAGGGGTTTTCAGACCTCTCCACCAGTGCTGAGGGGAGCGCATGACCGCAATCTGCGAAAACCCTCGGTACTGTCGGGCGTCTTCCGCACTCTTTCCTTGATAGTGAGTGACATACTCACATTTCTCTAGCAGAGAAAATTCCTCATCAGTCAATTCTCTGCTTTTCAAGTTCTCTCTGGCAACGATCTCTAAAAAAGCACTACCACCTACAATCTGGCCTTTGTAGGTCAGCAGTCCCCGACACCAACATTTTTCGATGTATTCTCTAGCCGTATTCATATCGACCTCCTTTAATTGTGATAAATCATGATTTACCTTAGCATGATTTATCATGTTTTGCCAGTTTTTTCAGGGTTGCCAAACGCCAGATTCAATTTTTTTCAAGGCTCTGTCTTTATTGCCAATCACGTAAATCCAACAGGTTTCAATCCCTCCTGTCTCCGTGACACACTGGGTCAACACTCGCTCATAATGACTCGCACCGTCGTAACGGTAGCCTTCCAGCATGTCCAAACTTTCTAGCTGATCCCAATCATCGAACGTGACCAGTTCCCCAAAAATTCTCGGGTTCCCATATACCGGCAACTTGCAGGCGGCTTGCAGGAGTTTAAGATCAGCCTCCCGCACTGATCCCTGGCCTATCACCATCTTCCATGGGATAGAGGCATAAGGCAATGACCAACTCCTGAACAGACTCCCATGCACTGAAGCCTTCTCAATCTTTGATGCCGACTCGCAAAAACGGTGGTTTCCATGCCCTCGCTTCAATGTTCCATACACAAACACTTTCAGTTTATCACTCATTTTCCTCTCCATTAAATTTTTGGTTATTATTTAAAACGCCACTCCATCATAACGTTTCTTTTTCCACCAAAGTCCCGCCTGCTCATACCGGCCATGATTCCGGTCATGATCCCAACCGACTTTCAGGGTGGGGGTTTGTTTCAGCCATGAGTAATATTCCTGACTTAAAAACGGTTCTCCTGCCAAGAGGTGTTCCAGATACTCGCGACTCGGCTTGAGGCCATACTCGGTAAAGTTGGCGATATATGTTGTCAGTTTGCCCTTGGCAAATGTCACTCGACTATAGTGACCACCTGCAACGCCTTCATACCCGTCCAGAATCTCAAAGTCTTCCGGCCCTATTTCATAGACAACCCCTTCCACCACATTTTTTCCAGAGGGGATGATGTTGGCATACCCCTCTCCAGTGAGGGATCCTACCTTGTTGAACACCAACCTGTACCCGTTGAGGGTAAGCGGGGACGCTCCCCCTATTTTGATGCCTCGGCTCCTCATACGAGCCATGTCCATATTGGAGCCATACGCAAAATACAACATATCACCTCTCCTTCAGAATTGTTAACAGCCCAAGACTTTCAATGTCTTCCAAAAAGTCTAAAAAAGATGAGTTTCTGATGATCCGCTCCTTGGTTATCAGCACTCGATGCCTCACGGCATCCATGTATTCGATCTTGGACGGTTCCACCATCCAAGCAGTTTTTCTCAATCCGTTCACTACCTCCGCTGGCGTCCCTTCCAGTTCAAAGGGACGCCTGTCATTCACTATCACCTTCATGCGACCCTCCTTACTTCTTGAACTCGGTTTTTGTAATAACCTTTGATCTCGTCTGACAGATTCAAAGCTTTGAAAAACTCGCCGAAGGTTCCGGCTTTCGTGTTGCGTACTGATGACCCATACCCATAATCTTTATGTGGATTATGGCTCATTTCTACCATGGCCTGAGTGACTTTGATCCAGTTTGCTATTTTATCAAAATCCATTGTGCCACTATGATGTCGGAACTCTACCGTTCCGTGCCTCAGGAAGGATTCCACGTTCAGTTTAACATATCTGGTACCGATCATGGATTTGATGCCCACATAATTCGTTTGCTGATTCACTTTTTCACAAAGCCCACCCAAAGTCCCTATCACTGCGGAGCGACAATAGGTATTGTTATTTTTCCTTCTGGACTCCGGCATGAATGAATCAAGAACGTCTTCAAATTTTGCATACGCCTTAACCAACCTCTTCCAGTTGCCAAATTTGAAGTCTCTTGCATCGTGGTGAACATGCAGGCCGCATGAGCGGTTGATAGTGCATCCAGCCTCACCAAGCACCCTACAGACAATCTCGATCTGTCGGAGACCTTCTTCACCGCTCAGAACTGGACTCACTACTTCAGTGGAGTATCCAGAACCCATCACTGAGCCGTCATTTACGATCTTCCAACAAGTTGTTGTATTGTGGTTGTACCCTTGCTGCTGACAAGGAACACCTGCCTCTGTGATCAGTGCTGCTAATGCTTGGTGGGATAATGTACTCAGGCACTCAATCTCGATTCCGTAGGTTCTTGAAGTTTCCATACCGCCCTCTTTCATTTAGGGGTTCATCAGATGCTCTTTTTTTTGACCGGAGGCGCAACCGGCTGTTTTGTTGTTGTTGATCTTGAATATATCCTGACATGATATGTCACGGATGTCAACTAAAAAAAGACAAACATATCAATTATTTATTAAACATGGATCCCAGCGGTTTCTTAGGCGTAGGTTACGTGATGTCTGGCGGGAAAAGCCCTGCATGAAAAAAAATTGCGATAACTGTTCACAGTGTCAAAAATTCAACGAAATTCAATCGTTTTCTCTGTGTTTTGATACAAGAACCGCTTCGTTGAAGAGAGAATTCACGGCGTCCGAATCATCCAGCTCTTTATCTTTGGACATAAGCCTCCACATTTGCTCTATATTTATGCCTTAGACTCATCAAGTATTCCTGCCTGTGGCGTATTCTTGCGATGATAGGCTACACATCCAGGTGTGCCATACTCGCACACACGGGATATATGCCACATCACGAGGCAGGTTCTACGTTTTTTCTTCATATGGTTCCTGTTCCATTCACTTAGTCGATCTTTCCCAAGAAAAGACCGTAAAATTTATACAGAAACAAAGCCAATGAAAGCTTATATCAGTATTTTCATATGATCGAAAACGACCACCATTTGAATGAAAACTTGGTTTCCAGTACCACCAATTTCTTCCGAACCTCGGTCTAGCAGGTGCTTCAAGTTCCCACTGTTCAAAGACCTCATTTGTCGTCTTTCCAGCAACAACAACACTAAAATAAATGTTATTTGTTACACTAATTGAACATAGGGTCATAATTTTCTTCCTTCTTCTCGAATAACAAGACCACATTTAGGACACCATACTTTTGCGAAAGGATGTCTATATGTAGATGTGCGAGTGTTACAGTATGGGCAAAATTTTGAATCAATTTCCTTGATTGTAATGCGTTCAAAACGTCCATCGTTGAACTCTGATGCAAGACGGACCCATCTCTCACCAGTCACTGTGTTACGGTACACAACTACTAATTCGTGAGTGTCGTCAAATGTAGCTTCGATGTAAGCATTACAAATGACCTCATAGATCCCATCAGTTTTCTTATGCCTATATAATTCCTGCTGTGTTTCGTTCATACTAGCCATAAATTCTCCTTTTCAAAACAAAAAGTTCAATTTAATATATCCAAAGGAAGCCACCCTTCAATATTATTATCATAGCCGTCCAACGTAAACATATCATCAAAACAGACCCATTCATATACACACGAAATACCATCAGTAGGTTGTTCTTCACGGCATAACCAAGCAGTTACAATTCCTGTGTCTGTCTTTATTAGAATTTCAGTCCCATCAATCGGGATTGTTTCTACAGGATTCCATTTCATATATTCTCCTTTAGTTGTTTCAAAGCATCATCACACAGTTTAATTAACTCCTCAGGGATAAGCCTATGGCCATCATCACCTGCCGCCCATTCAGCCCATGCTCTGATAGCAGTTAATGTTGATTGTAATCTCTCAGTTTTAGCAATGAGAGAGTTTTTGAGCTTCTTGTCTGTATTATAACAGGGATAGCATATATCAACAAAATCCACTTCGTCGGATTCGTTAGTTAAGTGGCATATATCACAGTACAACATATTTATCCTCACCGCCCAATGCCTTTATGCTGGATATTGTCAGTTGCTTAATCATAACCCCTCATTTACAGTTGGCTTCAGTATAGTCCTGGTTTTGCTTCTTTTGCAGGAATCTTTCTTTGGGAAGAAAAGCCCTTTTGCGCAAAAATAAACACTTGGCGAATATTCATCTTGATAATCATAATCCAGTAACTTACAGGATTTGCAGACATTTGGGACTTCATAACGATGTATATATTTTTTCATATATTCCTTTCATTCCTCATGCCGGCAGTCAATACAGATTTTCCCAGATTTCTTGAAAATTTGAAAAACTTCAGCCCCGCAATCGCAAACGTTTTTGTAGGCAGTCTCACAATCTTCCATAATCCCCCCGCAAGGGGCTAAATCAGCCAGTGTACAACCGCATTCCCCATCTGAATTGCAGAGGCCGTCAAATCCGCAACGTTCAATTTCGCTTCTGACTATATACTCGACATTCATATTCCCCCTCATTTGCTATTTCCAGCAAAACGTCCGCATGACATGGCTGATCCAGTGCACACCAGCACGCAAGATCCTTCCCTTGCAGTTCCTTTTTTATCTCATCAACGGTAATATCAAGTCGATCATCTTGCAGTAAGCTTTCAAAGCTTTGGACAGCATGACGAGCAATCACCGCATTTGGAAGGTTTGATTCATTTGTAAAGTCACTGATTATGACTGGGTTGCCCCATTTTGTAGGACGCCCCACATAAACCGTATTGGCTGGCATCTTCCAGCCCTTAGTCCTTTTTCTTTGAACTCTTTTCATAAATTCCTTTCAATAGGTGGAAAGTTTCCACCTATTGCGCTGTTGGGCAACGTAGCCAGCAGCGCGTGAATCGCGTTCAGGCTGGCAATCTTGTCCGCTTCCGGTGCGGGAATCACCCGCACGGCCATTTCCATCTGTTCCAGCTCGGCCTTGTCGCTCACGCCGACCATACCGGCAAGCGCATTGCGCAGCAGCGCTATGTCGGACTCGGCCTTCCGCATCGGGTGTTTCGGGCACACACGGATGTGATCCGTCAGAACTTCATTGCCCCATGCCGGGTTTTCCTGCGGGTATTCGTGGCCGCAGTACACGCACGTCAACACTCTGCCTTCCATCGTCTGTCTCCTTTCATTCGGATGCCCAACAAGAGCATCCACGTTACTCCGCTTCGCTCCGAGCGGGATGCTCGGAGTTAGCAAGGGTATTTTTCCTGCAATAAATAGCCTTCCAATTGCCATATTTTATTTCTGGCATTTTCAAATGAAATTTTATTTCCTATTTAATGTTGATCCAGTGTGCAACCGCACTCCCCATCGGAATTGCAGAGGCCATCATATCCGCCCCGTGCAATTTCACTCCTGACTATAAACTCAACATCCATATTTTCCCTCATTTGCTATTTTTAGCAAAACGTCCGCTGTATCTTTGCAAAGGGAAACTCTCTATAGGCTCTTGCTCCGTATAGTGCCCTTAACGCACTCTGTCTAGTCTTGAAAACGGATGCGTTTGCGATTGTTAATGTTCTTGATGGATCGCCTTCACCTTCGGCTATCCAGACGCCGATTTCCAGTTCCACGACATAACCAATATTCATAGTTTCCTCGCTGTTATTTCATACACAGGTTTACCGTTTCCGTATGTGATGGTCATGTGATGGTCACTGGATCACCTCCATAATCCCTACTGATTCAAGCTTGTTCTGTCATACCTACACCACGCTGTCAGGAATCAAAAAATCATCAACATGTTGAGACTGATACTCAGCCACTTCAGCTTGGTACTCAGCTTCAGAGACAATATAGGTTATTCCCTCCATTTGTGTTGGCGAATAACCGTTTTTTATCCCTTGTCCCGCAACTTCCTCAAGTGCGTCCTCAAAACTGCTGTAAGCTTTGGGTTCTGTGTCATCTCCTTCATAATGGACACGAACATGACCATCAAAACCACAGAAAATCCCTTCTAATTCGCCGATATAGTATTCCATAAAACAAACTCGCAAAGATTCGTCGTCTGCATCGACAGCAAACGAATCGGCCATTATTTCATGTTCCTCACTTCCAGAGGGTGACAGAATCAGCAATTCTATCCCATGACCCTCAATATAGTATTCTCCATTCAGCATAAATGCTGTGTAATTTTCTGTTTCATTGATTATTGTTCTGTTCATACTATCCCTCTTTGTTCAGGTTTTCCTGTCATCCCCACAACATGCGGAGATGATCGGAAGGCCGCCTTTTTACAGGGAAGGCTAACCCCCTTATTGTGTTTATATATGATAGGCTATTTCATATCCTCACTCTCCTCAAATCAATACCATATTTTGCGGCCTCCATTTCTTGATAGAAGGCGTACTCCTCATCAGGGTCATAATCGACCCCATAACACTTCTCTATATACTCATTGATATCCACATCGCAAACATCTTCTTCATAATTTTCCGGCTTATCGTTCATGTTTCCTCCCTCTCAACAGTCGCAGTTCTCTTTCGTGGAACGTCTCCATGATTACCTCCTTTTTTCAGTATTATTATTTCCCTTCTGTATAATGGTCATTAATCGTTAACGAAAATACATTTCCGGACACATTATGTATAATAGCCATTGCCTGATGTTCTTGCAAATTTACGAAAAATTGTGAGAATCCAACTCTGATTTCAAGAGTCCAGCAGTTTTTAGAAAATCGCAAAAACTGCGCATTTTCAGCGACACCGATAGGTGTCGCATCATTATAGTAAACCTTGTCTGAAGGTGTATCCAACAGGTCTATTAGCTTTTCTGTTATATCAATAAACATGTTTCCCTCTTTTAACAAAGTTGATTTGTTCGTTTTTGGCAGGAACGCTATCCCGATATTATTTACCTTTGACCGCTTGCCAAAGGGCATGTTCAAGAACCGTTAAAATCCTTTGTTTCGCTCTCTTGTTTACCACTACCATCCTGTCACCATCTTCCCAAAAATAATCAAAGGCATGGAATGCTTCCATAAATGCCTCTGAAACATTGACCATAATTTCTGGCTCCACCATTTCACTTATCTCATTGAAGATCATTGTGATCTCCTCCATCGTTACCTTTTTCATATTCCTCCATTTAACAAAAATCCGGCCCAAGATGGACAAACGGGCCATCGCCCGAAATTTCCTCAGGCAAATAAATTTCCCCATCGCAACCTACGATCTGTAGGCAGTCGGGGCACTCTTCTTCACCGGCTGGGCCTGTAATATATAGCAACTTCCCGCATGAACACTTAACCATGCCATCAGTCCAGTAATAATACCCTGTCGTGGGTTCTCTGAGCCTTTTGCTCGCTCTTATCACGTTGCTTCTCATAGTCCCTCTTGATAAATTGTTTCAAAATCAAAACCAGTCAACGTCATAACCATTGTCATCTGCTTCCCACTCACTACGAGGCCGGAATATCTCACCGTTGCTGGCAATCACCAACCCGCACTCGCAATCAGTTTCCCCGTATGGTCCGCCGATGTGGAGTACCTCACCACAGGAGCATTTTACAATTGCACAGTCCCAACCGGACCATTCAATCTTACGAATACCAACGAACTTTGTGCCGTTGGTTCCTTCAAGACAAGCTTGATAATTTTTTAAGCCTGCGGGTTGCAACCGGCGTACTTCAACACTCCCTGCCTTATCGCAGTCGAAGGAATAACCTCCCCCATCACCGTTAAGATTGATATATTCTCTGACGTGTGCGACGTTCAAAATTTTCTCTGCCCGTTTAATCACATTGTCTCTCATAACCCTCCTTTATCTCTGTATTTCCTTGAAACATACCAACATTTCGAGATCCTGGTCTTTTTCAGGAGACAATGCCAAATACCCGTATTTGGCACCTTCTGAATGGAACCCGTAGTGTCCTTCATATCCAATATACGCCAACTTAACGGCTTGGTCTCTTTTTATTCGTCTGCATAGCCAATCGAATGGTCTTGTCCTCACAAATTCATTTACTTTCTTCAAAGTGGAAAACATAATGACTTCTTTCGACTCCATTGACCCTTTTCCTGGTTTGTTCTCTTCAACTGTTCTATCAAACATAACATAATACATACTTTCCCTTTTCAGCCTTCATAAACGGTTGCGATGCCTGCTCTTCCATGCTCCTCTAGTGCATAGAGGCACCTGTATTTTGCCTTCTCAGGCAACTGATCGACCTGTTCATAGGTCAGTAGGTGCGGGAAGCCTTCATAGTCCAACCCCCACACCTGTTTCTCAACGATCACACGCTCCAACGCCAGAACTTCATAAAACACGCCCTCAGTAGGGGCGTTGCCGTTAAATAACGAATAATTCATAAACCCTCCTTTGCCCTTGCCTGGAATATCAAACATCTCAGAGTATTTCTGCTCGGAGCGTATTCAGCGCATCTCCCACGCCCTATATCGTCAAGTCCATCTATCAGACCGCTACAATCCCGAAAGACTTTGTAGACAGTCGTCTCTGAGCATCCCAGTTTCTTACTGATGTCTTTTACTGAGGAAGGTTCCCATTCCTCAATAAATCTCTCGGTTACTGCTTCAAGTATCGTAAAAGGTGTCATCTTGCCTCCTCTGTATCGCCCATGATCGCCCAGATTTTATGGTAAGCGATTTCCTTATGCCTTTGATCCGGTATCCTGCCAACCTCTGATTTGAAGTTCGAGTATTCAACCTCGGCCATCAATGCCTGCATGATCTGCTCATACTGGCTCTTCTGTACACAAATCCGATGGGGGTAATCGGAGTTTCTGAAAACCAAAATGTCCTCATTCACCTTTGACAGTTTCAACAGGTTCTCCAGATCCTTTTTGCTTCTGGATCGCACATGATACCGAATCTCGTCATGTGCTTTTGAATACTTCCTTACTATTGAAAAAAATCCGCTCGTTGTCATCAACCACATAATCCCTCTTCTATAAGAATTTTCTTTGCCCAGAAACGGCTGATTTGCCGTTTCCATTCAAAAAATATTATACATAATCCATTATCTTTGTTCTGCTCGGAGCGTATTCTACAAAACCACGCCCTCTGCATATATTATCCAGCCCAGGAATCATCCAGCAGTTAGCCTTAAACACTTTGTTCAACTCCCTCACGGAGCATCCAAGTTTCTTACTGATGTCTTTTACTGAGGACGGTTCCCATTCATTATTGAACTTTTCGGTTACTGCTTCAACTATCGCTTCAAGTGTCATATTGTCTCCTCTTCTAAGAATTTTCTTTTTTCGGAAACGGCTGAATTGCCGTCTCCGTCTTGTTTGTTGTTGATCTTGAATATATCATGACATGATATGTCATGGATGTCAAGTAAAAAAGCTTAACATATCAATTATTTATTTATTGATAGTCATTTTAACCCCACAACTTCTTTAGCGTGTTCACACCGTGGAGCAATAATTGCTGAGGATCCATTCCAAGCTGGGAATAGAACCCAGGGAAATTCAGAACCTCATGCGCCCTTACCAGTGCGGTTCGGTCTTCCTTTTCGACCCTTCTAAACGTGTGGGCTATTTGAAGAGCCTGTTTCCAATCTTCAGCCTTTACCAGTTGTTTCAGCCTTTCTGTTTTTGTCCCTTTTCCCGCATCCATTACTTGTTCATACATACGCCTCCTGTTTCAGGAATCCCTGTTCTTTAATGTTACTCATCCACATCCCAGCAAACACAGCTAATTCAGACTGAAGCTTTTCCCGTAGCAAAAGCTTTCCGTTGTCATTAATGATGGCCTCTTGGTATAATCCAATGGCCGGTTGATAATAACTCATCGGGTACCATTCCCCATGCCTCAATAAGAACGTCATATCTGGATCGGCAATCAAATCGCCGTTCTGCTCATAATAGTGAGCAACAGAGAACACTGTTCCATGTTCCATCGTTTCTAATTTTTCCACCACCAGCGGCTCGAAGCATCGGCTCTGATATTTCTTGTGACGTAGCTGACCGTTATTTGTCAGCACATCCAAAACAGCTTTCGCTTTGCGATTTATCTTTCTCATATATCCTCCATAGTCATTTCTTCTGTGCATAATCGCACAATATCTTGATTGATGGTGGAGATACATTCATCCACCATACCCTCGTAATACCCACTTGCCTTAAATTCATCTTTATCCTTGTAACTACAGCAACCCAAGGTTGCCGACCTTGTAAGAACATCAAACTTCACCGTAACCTGGACTGTACACCATGCCCAATCGTTCCACTCCATTTCCTCCATCACACGGTCTTCGCACTCTTTGTCATAGGATTCATCCCCAGACTTAATATAATTGCCCCTGACGGGAACGTGTTCAGGATAATTTAAGATGTCCACTCGTACCCAGTCTCTATGCGCCCATTTCATACAACCTCCCTATTTCCTTTGAATTTTACTACGGTACCATCAAAACAATACGCTGTAGCAATCACTGGAGTGGTTCCATGAACCTCGTTCAGGCGACTCATTTCTCTCAAAAAGTCCTCCTTTGTGGCAAACTCCTGCAATATGGTGTCGCCTTCAGCGTAGGTGAAAATCAACCTCTCTTCAGGATGAATCCACATTCCAAAATACCACGCATCCTGATAAGTGTCGTATTGTCTCCACCCCTCAGATCGAAGGCACACATGGTAATCAAAAAAGTACCTGTTGCCTTCATAAAACCCGTAGTAGTTCTTACATCCTTCACGGTCTACAGGGGTTGATTCCACAAATTTTCTAACTTTCATACATCCCTCTTTTGCAGGGGTTATTCAGACGCTCTTTTGGTAAGCCGGAGGCGCAACCGGCTACTTCCACACTATTACCAGTTTGCCATGAACGTGGCCCATTTCTTTTCGCCCTCTTTCTGGAGGATTTTCAAAACCTTCCGTGTTTCAGGCTTGAGCTGTGACCAGAACCTTGACAACCTGTTATCGGCGCCCTCAGCCAAGAACTGCCATAAATCTGCATGGATGCCCCAAGGTGAAATGCCTAAGCTCCTGGCCAGATTGTGATATTCCCAGCACTCGGCCACTTCATCCAAATCATACAACTTTGTCCACTCTGGTACGCTCATAAGTCCTCGCTAATATTTGTTTGTTCGACTATGTAAAAGTGAGGCCGTTTCAGCCTCACTTTTACTTCACAAAACGGGGTTCCCCCCCACTCGTATTGGAACACTGCTGGCCAATCCACATCCACGGGCGCACCATTGATCGCTACAACGGTGCTGGGTGTCCTGACTTGCCACGTCCATCGCTTTCTCATTCGCCTGATAAAGACAGTGTATTGAAACCCCCCACTGTCATGAACTTTTGCAGTTTCATACATAACCGCTCCTACGCTATTTGTGCATTCGATTCTACATCTCTCACGACTCTTGAACCGTATGTTGACCGGATGTAATCCATCCCCACGGTCTTACGGTTTCTCGACTTATACTCCTGTGGTCTGAAATACCACATCGACTTTCCTGATGCCCATTTGAACTGGGCCTTTTTCAATTCTTCTTTCCAGACTTTAGTCTCACCGGAAACCCAGACCCATGCCCCGCAAACCTCAACTCTGAGATTGAATTTCAGTATGGCATTGAGTGCTTCACTCAACTTCTCACTGTAGTCCGTTTCATGGACTTTGTGAGCCTCGTCAAATGATGTCTCGTCTTTCAGTACATCATATGCCTGATTGATCATCTTCATCATTTCCTCACCGGCTTGGTTCACGTCCGGATGATACATCCGGCACATCCGCCGATATGCCTGCTTCACATCTTCCACTGTCACTTGCCCAGACAGTCCCAAAACTCGAAACGCATCATATTTGTTCATGGTGTTCATACCGCCCTCTTTTTCAGGAGTTATTCAGACGCTCTTTTGGTAAGCCGGAGGCGCAACCGGTTACAAAACTCCTCGATCAAATGCCGCTCTTGTCTGCTCTCGATTGGATAACAGCACTTCCAGAATTTCTCGGCCTGTTCTCTTGGCCAGCTTCCGGAAGATCCTTGCCTGAGTTTTTAAGAATCGTTCTTCTCGTTCCATACCGCCCTCTTTTGCAGGGGTTCATCAGATGCACTTTTTTTGACCGGAGGCGCAACCGGCTGTTGTCTTACACTCTCAAGTGTCTACGGGAGCAATTTGATTGAATAGGCTCCTTCCCGTTTGGCACACTTCATTGCCACTTTTTTGCATTCACCATAATTACCAGAAATGTGACCATTTCGACCGTTGCATTCAAACACCCAGTTTCCAAAACCTTTTGGTTTTTTCCCGTATGCATTTTCCCAAGCCATTGTATCTACGCTAATCATGACACCCTCTTTAGTTAATGTTTTTCAGATGCTCTTTTTTTGACCGGAGGCGCAACCGGTTGTTTTGTTGTTGATCTTGAATGTATCCTGACATGATATGTCACGGATGTCAACTAAAAAAACCCTTTAATATCATATATTTTTAATTTTATGTCATAGGCTGAAGCCCAGAAGACGCCTGGGCTTGTGGGCGAGGGGTCTTGCGGGTTCATTCGTTTTCGAGGGTACTGAAAAATAATTCAACCAACCGCTCCGCAATATAGTTTTTTGACCCTCTTGTTTGCCTGTTTCCGTCCCTGAAAACAGTACAATCATCCGCAAGTTTTTCCAGTTTTTGCATATCCTCATCGAAAAGCGTCAAATTGACCGGCCTCTTTTTCAAGACGTCCATATCCCTGGGAGCTGTGCGCACGATAATCCGCAGCAATTCCGATGGCGACATTTCTCTCCTGGCAGCTTCTGCTTTCAGAAGATTGACATTACGATGGTTAAACTCAAAGGTGGTTCGGTGTTTGTGTGGCATAATATCTCCTCTACAGGTTAATGAATACCTGCATTATATGTCATGCGCCACGACTTGTCAAATCTTCTCTACAACCTTCTTTGCTTTTAATGCCTGGTCAACATCCTCAATGCTCCTGACCACATAATACTCGCAACCCGCCCATTCGACTTTCCGCTGAAACTCTAGCTGGTGTTTGGACTGCTTCCCTGTTGAGCTTTTTACCTCCAGACAGATCATGCGCCCCTGGTAACAGCAGATAATATCCGGCAGTCCCAAGTCTGGAGCGTGTCGGAATCGTTTCTCACCGTTTGTCCAGAGAGGAACACCCATATTATTCACCCGAAACGCAAACACGCCCCGATGACATCCCAGCCATTGGATGATGGCTTTCTGTGCGTTCGATTCACTCACTTTGACTTTAGCCTGCATGTTTTTTATCCTTGGTTGTAATGGGTTGGAGGAGAAGGTTTTCCACTGGTACGTCATCATCCAGCAACCCTGCTTCAGCAAGTACAAGCATGCGGGGTTTAGGTTTTTTTCTCTTATTCTTCACGGTCATTGGCCCCTTTCATGAACATAAGAATGAACAACACTGTGATCCACCAAATAATACCCAAAATCATGAATTTCATAGTTCCCCCTTCGGACTATCCTAAACAAAAATGCTGTTTGTTTTCAACAAGTCAAAGATTATCGTCATACGGATTCAGCAGTTCACTGAAAAAGTTGAACTCCGGCGAAGGTGGCAGAACAGTGATGGTTCTACCCTCCTCCAGATACAACCGAGTGTAATACTGAATTTCTTCACGCAAATGCTGATTAAAACTCACCCATTTCATCGTTTGATAATGTTTTTTTCTCCCCATAGTTTCCCCTATTGTCTGATAGAAGCCATGCCAAGCACATCGACAATAAACCAATGTGTGGAAGCAAAATAACCATATGTATCATTGTCATCTCCCCTGATGGTAACACCGTTTTCTATCCTTGAAATGTAAGCGTTTTTTTCTTTTTCTTTTTTCTTTCATGTATCCATAGCCCTCCGCATTATAGATGTTTACTGTTCGCATTATCCGGCTTTTTACCCCGACAATGCCCATCGAATGTTGATGGATACTATCCACCAACCACCTCCCCCCGTTGCTATCCAGCAACACTTGTCCAATTTTCATTGACTTTTTTTTCATATTTTTCCTATTTTTCCTAACGCATGGAATAAACATTCACTTCCCTGTCACGAACAATAGTGGCATACAGATTTGGCGGGAGTTTCCCATTGATAAAATCCCTACACAATTGAGCCTCTTCTGGACTTTCACATTGCATCAATCCAAATCCTTGCCGGAGTGCATCCCTGTATAACACTCGCAATTTTTCTAACTGTTCCTCGGTCATAGCTCCTTTCATTCAATTTTCCGTGCCGTGACTCGGCTTTCAGAAGACCGAATGTAAGCTCTCACAAGTTGTTCAACAGTCACACAGTTTCCTCCTCAATAATTTTTACCCAGTTCTTCATTTTTTGAAGTTGTCGCTGGTCAAGGTACCGATACACTAATTTCCTGGCCCGCTGATATTGGCCAGCACCAACACAGATAAAATACTTTTCACCAATCGTGACGTGATCTATGATTTGACTCATAGCCCGCTCAAAATCTTCATATGTGTCTACATTTTCAATGACCAGGGTACGGCCATCGTCACCCAATGCTTCAAAATTTTCCCTGTCAGTCATAAATAGCTCCCTTCTCAAAATTATTGCTATTCAATTTACGGTACCGTGGCTCGTTTTTTTTTACTTGGTCTAGGTGGATGTATAGGCAACCCATCTATTTTATCGCCTACAGCCTTCCTGATAACCTACATATCGAATTGCCCTGTTTGTTTATGATGGGATTTTGTTCCTCCAGGATGCTCTGCCAAATTTGAATTCTCATTCAACACGAACAACCTTTTTACAAGCTCTTTATGAGCCTGTTTTTCTGCTGTGATCTGGTCAAGGTTCATCTTTTGCGTTTGTTCAAACATCTCTTTTTCAAGTTCAGTCCATTTGCCTATGAGCTTCAAACACTTTGGATCATAGGCATGATGGGAAAGCCTCCTGTTTTGCTCCATAATCCCCATGCAAGACCGTGGCTCATCTTCCGGCACATAAACTGCCATGAACTCCCACCGTTTATCTGCAAGCTCGTTATAATCCATTTGACAAAGGGCGACCCATCCCCCTATCCCTGAGATAGCCGAAGCAATCCCACCGTCCTTGAAAACAGGCGAATGATAAGGCCCACAGGAAGCAATTGACAAAAGCACCTGCCCCCAACTTGCCTCGTTCTGTTTTCTTTCGTCTGCGTAACCAGATTTTAAGTTGAGGAGCTTAATGAACTCACCCGTTGACGGGAAGAAGCCATCAGGCTTTTCTGATAAACACTTGTTGCAGCCTTTCTTGATCTGCTCGTCAGTATAACCCTCAAGCATCATATGCCATAATTGTACTGTGTCTTGATCAATCTTGATTTGCTGGTTTCCGTGCCGGTAATTCGCACGGAAGAGCTGAAGTGTTTTGATGATTACATCACGCATTTCCATGTTCCACCTCCAAAACTTGGGTTTTAGCCATTCTTTCCATAGCCTCATCCAGTGCGTCTCTCGGTGTTTCTCTCGTTCTCCCTGCTTTTTGCTTCGGCTTTTCGTGAAAACCTATCGCCGCAATAAGCCCCCTGAACGTTTCAAAGCCTTCAACCGCCTGGCAGTGTTCGCCCCATGCCTCAACAGCAAAATCAATCCCGTGCTGGTCGAGTTGAACTGACAGTTGCCCACACATTGAGTTACTCAGACGCTCCGGATGAAGGCCGTCTGGATGGATCTGGTCTTTCAGAATGATCCTCCTCACCATCTCTGGTATTTTTGGGTTCAATGGGACTGCCTTGAATATTCTGAACGAGTCAAACCACTCAAAAAACGAATCTTTGTCATGGACATCAAAAACTTTTTCCTGAAAAACTACATTTGCAGGGTGGGGGGTGGTAGTGGTGGTGGTTTTTTCCTCATGCGCACGTGGAATGTTTCCACTACTACTACTACTACTACTGTTCTGTTCTGTTCTGTTCTGTTCTGTTCTGTTCTGTTCTGTTCTGTTCTGTTCTTGAGGAAATGAGCAGAAATTTTCAGAAATTCCCAGAAATTCGGATTTCTGCTGGTTTCTGCTGGTTTCTGCGTCAGAAATTCTGGTTTCTGACGGTTTCTGCTGATTTCTGCTGGTTTCTGCGTCAGAAACTCCTGAATCGGGTTTCTGCTTAAAATCATACCTTTCCCGCATCATCTGCCTTTTTTGAAAAAGGCCATTCAACCTTTTCTTCAAACCTTCAGAAAATAAATAGCCATCTTTGATAGTGAAAAGTTTCACCTTGACAGCATGTTGGATAAAAGAATTGAATTCCTCTTCAGAGAAACTGAATTCTTCCGCTAAAATACAAGCCTGGACATCATTCCATTCGAGTTCAGCATTGGCAGAGCTTCCAATAAACTCCAGCAGTGTCCAATAAGTTCCAACACCTGCCATCCCAAATTTGTTTTTGATATACTTCAACTTCAAATCAGCGTTTGCGTCCGTATCATGATAAAAAAATTCAGCATCGTCTCTTCTTGGTCTACCCATATACCCCTCTTTGTCAAAGAGCCACCGGCAACGGTGGCATTATTTATCAATATGTGATTTTAACATGCGGGACTATTCCCGACAAAATCATGTCCAGTATTTTTTTTGCGGTGGGGCTTTTGACACCACCGTCCACCAGGGCTTTCAAAATTTCTTCGTCCACCTCTTTACGGTGCTGTGCGTCTTTGGCTCTGGCTTCCACCAAATCTTTCTGCCGCTGTGCTTCAGCAGCAATCGCCTCCGCTTCTTTACGGGCAATCGCCTCCGCTTCCTTAATTTTCCGCTCAAGTTCTTGAGCTGCCACGGCTTTAGCACGTTCCTCAGCTTCCTCACGTATCAGCTTCTCACGTTGCTCTTGAGCTGTCTTTTCTCTCTCAGCCTGTTCTCTAGCTAACGCCTCCAGTTCCTTTTTCCTGAGTTCACGTTCCCTAGCTAACGCCTCCAGTTCCTTTTTCCTGAGTTCACGTTCCCTATCAAACAGAATATTTTCCGAGATCGCCAATTCCCAAACCGCATCAATCTCCGCCATAATGCGTTCGGCCACGAGCCTCTTTTCTTCCTCCACTTCCCAGTCTGTCAATGGCTGGCGTATTTCAACCTTCAACTGATCCAGAAAATCTCTGGCGATTTTACGTTCCGCATCAATCTTTGAGATGCGTGCCTTTTCATCTTCAACCAGCTTTTTTCCAAGGGAATCAATCACAGTCTTACTTTGTGCGACCTTGTACGCTAACGAGGCGATTGCTTTACGCCCCTTGGGGGTTGAGGTATCAGGCACCTCCCTTTTTGCTTCTTGCTCGATCTTGCGCAAGATGTCAGTCAATCCCCCGTTGGAAAAAATCACTTCAGGGTCAATGTCAACGCTTATAAGTGCCAAATCTTGTGTCATAGCTGTCTCCAATAAAAAAGCCCTACTGTGCAGGGCTTAGGTGGTTAAATTAATCCGGTTAATATCTCTCTGATCTGGCTTATTGTTTCAGCCTCAGCTAACTGAGCGATGGCTTTACTGTGTTTCTTCCAGTAGGCTGTCACGGCTTCGGCGCCATCCAGACCTGAGTCAATCAACTCCAGCGCAAACTCCATGGCCTTTTCCTCCAAACTATCGGGGATAATGGCAAACAACCGTTCCAGCAGTGCCAATCGTTCTTCTTTTGCTCCCCTCAAGAGCATGTAATCCTCATTCATCTGATGATTGATGAAATACGCTTTTATCTCATCCACCACCACCGCCAATTGCTCAAGATTACGAGATTCATTAATCTTTTTAAGGAACCAGTCAACCTTGTCCTTTTCAGGGAGAGCCTTCTCTGGAATTCCATTGCCACTGCCGTTACCGTTTTTCTTTGGCTGGGCCTGATGCTGGGCCTCCTCTGCTTTATCTTTTTTTACGTGTGAATCCAGTAACTCTTCCATCTCCTCAACGTCCTGGGTGAAAATATCCGAACAGGCTGTTGCTGTAATGATCCCATCCACAAAAGACCTTTTCTTTGCCATTTTCAACACTGTGTTGAAATAGTCTGCGGGGTTATCATGATCCATTTTTTCCCCTTTGATTACAATTTCCCAGCGACCATCATTTTTTTTTGCTTCAAAACCTTTTCCTCCGATCAACTCTTGCGCTTTGGCAGGATTCGATTGCCGATAATCCCAATACTCTTTAGGAACTTGTCTGCCTGTGCTTTCCACAGGGCCGGTACGATACCGATATTTGCCCTCCATCGTATTACAACTGCCCAATCCTGTAGCCAACTCGTCCCCGTTGGGGGAACAAACGTGGCAATATATTTCATACTCCCTGTGACCACCGCCCAAATCACGCAGGATAATGTCATTCGGCTCGATCTTGATCCGAAACTGAAAGGTGGCGGAGATCACTTCCGCACCCGATTTAAGGAGTACGTTCTTTTTTGTTCCTGGGATCTTCCCATAGTGTTCGCCTTCCTTCAGAATTTCCTTTACTACGGTCTGGATTAAGACCTTGCGTTCCAGAATGTCTTTGATCCGTGGCATTTCCGTGACTGCTGTTGATGCTGCTGTAACTTCCATTGAAACTGTCATACGACCTCTATAAGTGATGATTATACCCCACCGATATGATGGGGTAATGGATTATTTTAAGCGAAATGACCTGGCACCTGATGGCACTACAAACCGTTTGTAGATGTCAGGGCATGATGTCTGAAACGCCTTCTGGTTAAAAGAGTTCTCCAAAAACCGCTCGTAAACTTCCGGCTCTTTACTTTTTAACGAATCAGAACTGAACCGATTTCCGATTTTCCACGTGGCCAAGGTTTCGCCACTTGCGGTCACCAGTGTATCGGCTTCCGCCATGAACGCCTTGATGCCAGTTTCCAGCGTTTCTTCCTGAGCCTTCAACTCTTTCATTCTGGCCTTGATGTCAGCCAGTAACTTCACATTGCTCACTGTCTGAATATCTGCCACAATCGGCCACGATTCTGCCCGTGAATACCGACTCTCGACATCTGCCTTGTTGATCGGAGGCGGTGGAATATCCTCCTGAACCCGCATCCAGAAATCCAACTCTTGGGCCTGCAACATCTCGATCAGTTCAGCATCCCTGTTGAGGGTGTACTGTTTCAAGCTTCGCCCGCCCACCAGTACCAGAAAATCAACCCCCGAATAGGTTGGCAGACATGCCAATTCATGCCAGCCCTGCGCTTTATAATAGAGAGGAAGGTCATCGGTACCCTGCTGGCCATATTTATCAGCCATCCACTCTGAGGTGTTCTTGATCTCGATGATACGCTTGTTGCCCTGATCCAGACGGTCGAGGTGAGCAAACATAAAGGAATGTTGACCCTCGCCCCAGTACGTTTTATTCGTCCGTCTCAGATTCATGCCCAATTTTTTCTTTGCGAAATCCGCAATTGTGTGTTCCATGAAGGATCCCCACATCACCGACTCGTTATCACTCAAATCAACGGGATCCCGCCTGCGGGTTTTTTCTTCCCACAACATGAAGGGAGTTTTCCACGGGTTCACTCCCGTGGCTGCACCAGCCTCGCTTGCGCCAATCCCTTGTAATCGGCCCTCTTTATCATCGACTGAAAAATTCACTTGCATAGTTTTCTCCTTGGTTTAACGTTTAATAAAAAAAGGCTAACCCGCCTTTTGGACATGATTCATGTCCCCCTCTTGTGCCGTGGACTCCTCTCCAGAAATCACGGCACATCCTTCAGCTTCGTAACGAAGCCGCCTGTTGCCTTATCTTTTTCAATAAGGCTTCTTTCTCCTGCATGACTGCTGTTTTGGCCATCTCAGGTCGTAACACAGCAATCAATTCCGCTATCTCCAGTCTCAACTTGTCCTGGCTCTCTCTCGTCTTGATCTGTTCCTCAAATTGCCGGTGCAAGTTTCTTTCGATACTGTCACCGATTCTCTTGATTTCACTCACTAAGAGTTCTCGGCTCATGTTCCTCCTGTTTTCCTCTTGACTATTAGTGATCTGAATATACAATTCATCAATACACTACCACATTTTTACCGGAAGTAAACTGTTTTTTGTATATACAACTCTTTTTTATGGGGGTGGAATGTCGAAAAGCTATAATGTCCCGGATCGGACAATGATTTCTATGCGCATCGAAACTGAATTCCTGCAAACACTTGATGAATTTTGCGAACAAAAAGGACTAACCCGAACAAAACTGCTGGTGTCGTTAGCGAAAAAATACATCAAAGAGCATCAGTTCACTGTTTCTAATTCAACAGTGGCGGTCGATCCTGATGGATACGACCTTGGCGCATGAATTCAGTGAACTCATCCATGGGATGCTGTTTCTGGATCAACGGAAGGGAGGGGCCAAAATATTGTTTACTCTCAAAATTGAGCCGTTCTTGCTCATACGCATTGGGGAATTGTTGATTGGTCATTTTCATTTCTACCTTTAGCGGCTTAGGGGTTATCTCTACTTTAGTGTGGGGGTTCTGTGGTGCCTAGTTTGCCGACCTGTCACCATGCTCTAAACCGCTACCTTTTCAGGACTAGCGGTATGAATAACTTTCAACTCTGGATACAGCACATTGATCACGCCTGTATGCAACGAATACCGCAAAATACGCTCGATCAACATCGTCTTTGAACAGCGTGTCACACTACAAATATCCTCAAGTTTCTCGTCCAGTTCTGATGTCAATCTCAGCAATTGTTGTTTTTTCTCTCTTGCCATTCGTATTCTCCGTGATATCATTGTGATATAAGAACGTTATCAAATTGATAAACAATTTGTTTACAACGATTTCGGTTTACAGATGAAAGACGACAAATGCAACATGAAAAACGCACCGCACTCGAAATTTATGATTTCATACGCACTGTAAGTGGAGTTCAAACCCTTGCGGAAGTAGCTAAGGTGTTAGGGTTGAGCCCTCAAAACCTGAATAATACCATCAAGCGCAATTCGATACCTTATGAAAAATTGTTTGATTACTCTCTTGAGGAAAGAATACCTATGGAAGCCATTTTGTTGAAGTCTTTTGGGAAGACAGAGAAACCTGTGGAGATGAGTTATGAACAATTCTTTTCCACAGAACCTGTTTTTGAATATGTAACTTTTTTCCCCTCTAATATTGGTGAATATTTGCATAGTGTAAAACATTCAGGAAAACCTGTTCCGGCTAAACTTACCACCATTTATACACTTACATCCATTTTAGCCCTTCTGAGTTTTTATAACTCAAACACCTCAATGTTGATTGAATCCTTTCTTTCCCATATTGATAATAACAACTGTGACATACGAATTTATGATGATATTGGGGACCGTCCTCTCTTCCCGATGAATCTGGCCGTTACACACAATAGAATCTGTACATTTAGTTCTCATTACGGTGGTTTAATGTTTTTTAATCACTTTGAAGCAGCACAAGCCATACAAACTCGAATGGACACTTTAACCATAGCTGGCATAGATTACTTAAAGTTCTTTCAGCACATGAGCGACTATATCGCAACTGCTACTGACCAAATATCATTCGTAAGATTTATGCTTGAGTATAACCAATCGCACGAACCTGAATGGATACAAGCATACACAATATTATTGTTGGAAAACACATCAGTCAACCCAAGCAAATCCGAACTAGTAAAGTTTTTTGAGACACAACGCGTTTTAAAGGTTTACGATATACCTTTTAAGGATGAATTAGGTATACCAGATTGGTGGGTATTTAAGGGTAAGGAAGGGCTTAAAAATAAAATTTCTATTGCCTGATCCCACGTTTTTCTTAATTGTTTCAAGGTACCATATGGTGCGTTTTCTGTTTATCGTTTTATTTGTGGGAGGCTTCGCTATTCCATCATTTTCAGCCGATTCAGGCGGTTCCCGTAAAGAATACCCACTCCAGATACAAGCTATTCTACCTTGGGGCGGGGCATTTTTGGGCTATCATGTGAATGAAAATGTTATGTTCGGAATTTCCACTCAAGCGGGTGCGGGTATTAGATCCACTGATGAGAATAACGATGGAAAACCCGATAATGACAAAGAATCACGGATATTGGATGAGCAACCCGAAGGTATCTCGGATTCCAGTTATAATCAGGGACGTTCTAGTACATATCAACTGCGTTGGAGTCCATCGAACAATAGTGGCTTTTTTGTCGCATTTGGCGGTTATAATGATAATGGAGAGACAGAAAGACTTCAATTGGACTCAAGAACCAGAGTAATTGGTAATAACACTTACGAAAATACCGACTTAAAAATTATATTGAAAAGATATCCTATTTGGGCGCCTCTTTTAGGTATCGGTTGGAATTGGATATTAGACAGTGGCTATTCGTTTGGATTTGATGCCACTACTGGACTCTATAATGAATATTCAACCCGTTTAGAGGTTGTTACCAGTACGAGCAATACGGCAGTAACGGAGGAAGATCTTCGGTTGGAGGAAGAAAAAATGATAAGTGGTTCCAACTTTGGAGCTGGCCATATCAACTTGATAATAGGGATAAATTTTTAGTTGTACCCTTTGGCTATACTGTCCACTTTTATGAGCGTTTCTATGAATTTTATGAACCGTAATATGCTTTTCATTATCTTACCATTGGTCGTTTTTTTATCCACATGCGCCAACGATTCGTCCAAGTCCTCCACTTCTGCAACTTCCGAATCATCTTCAACAACTTCCTGTGATAATTATACCCCATACTCCCGTGACCTTTATATGTCCTCGTGGTTGGATGCCGATTCCGATTGTCAAAATACAAGAACAGAGGTGTTGATCGGAAGCAACAAATCAACAATCTCTTATACTTCTTCCTCCAACTGTAATGTCTCATCAGGAACATGGCTCGACCCCTATACCAACCATAGCTATACAGATTCCGCCGATCTGGATATTGACCACCTGGTTCCACTTGCTGAGGCTCACCGTTCTGGTGGATGGAGTTGGGACAGTGCAAAAAAATCGGAATATGCCAACGATCTGACCCATACTGAAACGCTGATTGCTGTATCGGCTTCTGCCAATCGGTCAAAAGGCGACAAGGATCCTTCTGACTGGCTACCTTCAAATACCTCCTATCATATAACTTACGCAAAAAACTGGATAGCGGTCAAAAACACATGGGGCTTGAAATCAAACAAATCTGAACTCGAAGCCCTCAAAGACATCCTGAAAACCGAAACGGGGATTACTTATCCAGAAGAGGCTGAGGAATGCACGTCATCCTCCGACAATACATCCACAGAGTCTCAAGGTGATGACACAAGTGCCGAAACGTCAACGACCACCACCACGGAAACCACGACTACACCAACCACCACCACGGAAACCACGACTACACCAACCACCACCACGGAAACCACGACTACACCAACCACCACCACGGAAACCACGACCACCACACCACAGTTCACATGCGCTGGGAAAAAAACCTGTTCCCAGATGACTTCATGTGATGAGGCTAAATTCTATCTGAACTCTTGCGGCGTTTCTTCTTTAGATAGCGACAAAGACGGGACACCTTGTGAATCTCTATGCAAATAGGCTCATCCGATGCCCAAACTAAGAAAGCTTTTCACCAAAGACGAAAAACGGGGAAAGTATCAAGCACGATTCCATGAACTAGCCCCCCCAGGGGGAGAATCCCCAAAAATTGATCTCTGCGATATAGAAGAGGCTGAGTATAAAACCCTTTCTGATGGCCAGAAACGAAAACGCACTGACACTGAGTTCTCCCAATATCTCACCAATCTCTACAATCTCAAACTGATCGAAGTCAAAGAGCAACGTCACCGGCAAACAAAAATTGATGACAGGATAACAGTCAAGGATGCCATCCAGCTCTGGCTGGATAATGATGTCTCCGACAAAACCAAAAAATCCAATACCAACAAGGAATACACGTTAAGCTCCAATTATTACATGGAGGCCGTTGGAGATCACCCTCTTGAAGACTTCAAACCAGAATACTCGCTGCGGTTTCTCTCCTTTCTGAATAAACGCTGTAACTCGTCTCATACTATCCTAAAGCATGTCCGGCAAATGCAGCGATTTTATACCTGGGCTTTTGAAGAAGGCCGGTTGATCGAACGGCCTGTCAAATTGACCAGGCCGAAAACCACCTTGTCCGATCCCCAGGTGTATTCGCAGGAGCAACTCGACCAACAAAAAACGTATTTCCAGAAACTCGCTGAGGAATCGAAACGCTACCGTCAAGAGTATCTCAATCTCGTTCGGGCATTCATGGTTGGGCATTATGGACTCATGCGTTCAGGAGAGATGTGCTATTTACCATTGACCCACATCTCCCTCGAAACACGTTCCATTGAAATCAAGGAAATCCACAAGGACGAACTCTCCTGGTCTCCTAAAACCACATCGTCTTATCGAGTTGTTCCTATTTGTGATGAGTTGCTGGAATTTCTGGCGCAGGATTTGGTTTCCCGTTCGCAATTTGAATACTGGTACCTGGATGATGGCAAGGGCGGGCGGGCCTATGCTGGCCCCTCTCAATTGACTCATGCGGTGCAACGCAAGAACGATAAGCTTGGATTCCCCAAAGGAGTTGATCCGATCCATGGATGGCGCAAATCCGGCATTACCAGGCTCTTATCAGATGGATTGCCTCTTCAACTGGTGCAGGCCATAGCGGGACATTCAAACCCACAAACAACCATGAACCACTATGCCTCGAAAAAGGAACTGCTCCAGACTGCCTTATCAGCCATGAACAAATTTCGGAGACTGGACAAATGACTTCTGAGATGCCTCAAGGATTTTTTCATTCCGGATTCATTCCGGATTCACCGGATAAATTCCGGTTTCTCTATTCAATTTCATTATTCATTCCGGCTTTATTCCGGATAATTTCCGAAAAAATTCTGGAGTCGCAATTCAAATTCCATTCCGGATTCATTCCGGATTCAGGGAAAGCATCAATTTTCGGAAAAAAACCGCTAGGCCAGAAACAGTCAAATCTAGCGGTTTTTTTTCATTCCGGATTATTCCGGATTCGTTTTGCTGTTCTTCTTTCGAGAGTGAAAACCCTGCAAGCTAGTATTTATCAGGGTTTGAAGTGGTGCGTCCGGAAGGACTCGAACCTTCGACCAACGGATTAGAAATCCGTTGCTCTATCCACCTGAGCTACGGACGCATTTGAGGCGCGATTTGCCGGGAAGCAAACCAAAATCAGATCGGGAATCTTATTGAACAAGAGAATTTTTGCAAGAAGAAAGTTAGATCGTTCTTGAAGCCGCACAAAATTTTATAAAATCATGATTTCTGGGCAAACCATTTTAGCCAATAACGTTGCAGTGGCAATTTGGAGCGTTGGAGAATTTCAATGTTTTCTCTGGAAATCGGTTTGAGCCAGACCAGACAGAATCCATAAACCAGCATGCCCACAACAATAAGTCCTGAGAACCTAAGCATCAGCAGTGGAAATACACACAAACCACTACCATAAACAGCGGCACCCATCAGAAACGATGCCGACAGAACTTTGATGCTGAATTTCAGCGAATAATCAGGATGAATCAACTGGTGCAAGCGCCAGGATTCATAGGCTGAAGCAAAAAGTCCTGTGACTAAAGTTCCCCAGACAACCCCCATTGCCTGATATTGCTGAACCAGCAACAGGTTGACCACCACATTCACCACCCCCCAAAACAGACGGGACTGAATCAGAACTTTTTGCTGATCCATCGCCAGCATGAAAGAGGCATTCATCACCCCCACCTTGATGATGGCAAAATGCAGAAAAAACAGCATCAACAACGGAACTGTTTCCAGATTTTCAGCGCCATAAAACAATTCCACAATTTCACTGGATAATACGATGCCACCGACGGTCATGGGAATGGTGAACAGATAGATGAACTCGAATAAGCCATTATAAATCTGTTTCAACTTTTTTGTGTTTTTCTGATGATAAACTTCTGTGATGAAGGGTAATAAAAAGCCCCCTTGCAGTGCCAGTTCAAAAAAACTGCCGGCAAAAAAAGCAAAATTATAGGCAATCGTATAAAAGGTCACTTGCCGGGCATCCGGCGCATAGGCGCCAATGATAAAAATATCAGCACCTTTTCCCAAAGCATACAACATCAGATGGTAGATATAAAAATACACTGCATACTGCCTGATAGACGTTTGCTGGTCTGGAAGAATGGGTTGGGAATTTCCAAGTTTTCGGTAATGAGGAATCATCCTGAAGCTGAAAAAGATCAGCAATCCGGCCTTGGCCAGAATGTTGGC
This sequence comes from SAR324 cluster bacterium, assembly GCA_015232315.1. Lineage (NCBI taxonomy): Bacteria > Deltaproteobacteria > SAR324 cluster bacterium. Next base: position 160,280 of record JADFZZ010000007.1, read on the forward strand.
ATATAACACGCCCAGCACGCCCCATCCCTGTGCCACCGCAATCCAGGCGCCAGTGAGATAGGCAACATAACAGATCAGGTCTACCAGGTTGATCCAGCGTTGTTCATAATAGGTAACCAGAATCCTGCGGACCAGTTCCTGGAAACTGCCCAACCCCAAAGTGGCAAGGATGATCAACAGGTATAAAGCGACATTGTGGGACTGTAACACTTGTTCATCCCCGATCAGCCATTGATTGAGCGGTTGCGTCACCAGGAGTCCTGCCAGAATTACCAGAAAAACACCTGCGCCTCTGAAGCGGAAGGCAAGTCGAATCAAGGATTTGATGGTGCCGGACTGCTGTTCCACCCGAAATGCCGGAACAAATTTCCCAATGACCCCTTCCATACCAAATGAGCATAGAAACAGCAGGGTCGCGAGCAGGTTGAGATAAACAGACAGGACACCATAATCCAGATTCCCCATTAATCGTACAAGCACTATGGATTCGGCAAACCGGACCATTGTGAGGATTCCCTTACCCAGAAAATCCCAGATCATTGCGGAAACAGCTTTGGGCGAATTGGACATGGTGGTGGTGAGTCGTTAGGAAAGGAGATCAGGAGGAACGGAGTTTTTTGAGACTTTCATAGCGAAGACGGTGCCAGGGGATACGAAATTGTTCCTGAAACGTTTCCAACAATTGTTCATTGAGTTCTTGCATCAGGGCATTGAACATTTCAGGGTCTTCTTCATTGGGGGTGAGTTGCCTGTGCAAACGACCACGCCAGATGATCTGGTTGCTTGCCGTATCCCACAGAATCAGGCGCAACAATACCTGACTTGGGGCTGGACAGTCTTCAGTGCATGGATATTCCTCGGCCTGAACAATCAGAAATTGATCAGCCGCCAGTATTGGTGCCAATTCATGGACGAGATCTTTGTCTGAAATCATGGTCAATGCCGCAGTTGTGGTGTAGCGATGGATTTGTTGCCTGAGAAGCGGATTTTCACGGGTCAACTCATTTTGTTCCTGCTCTGTCAGAACATGGCTGAAACTGCTGAATTGAGACAATGCGCTGTCATATCTGGCGGCCAACGGTTTCCAGACTGATTCAGGCAAATGCCCCTGGGGTTTTACTGGAAAGATGGCGACACGCTTGCCGATGTGAGGGAAAAGATCACTTTTGGAAAAAACATTCACCTCACTGCATCCGCCAAGGAGGCCGAGCGCAAGGAAAATCAGGCAAAAATATTTCACAGAAACTCACATGAAAGAGATAGGAATTTGAAGAGTGAAGGTGCTACCCTGGCCTTCGCCGGCTGATTGAACCGTGATCTCACCATTCAGCATGTGGACCAGTTCATGGCACAGCGCGAGTCCAATGCCAAGTCCTTCTTCTTTGCGGATATTGCTTCCCCGTTCAAAAAAAGAAAAAATAAACTGCTGATCCTTTAAGGAAATGCCGCGCCCGGTATCAACAATCTGAAACATCAATCTGTTTTTTTCTGACAGAAAGACATGCAGGCGGATCACCCCTTCATCGGTGTATTTCACAGCATTGCCGAGCAGATTGGTGAGAATACTGTTCAATTTGAAGCGATCTGTCTGGATGGCTTCCGGTACATTTCCAGCAACATCGACCGCAAGTTCCAGTCCTTTTTTCTGAGCAAGGATCTGGATATTCCCTCGAACTTCGTCGATCACTTGACGTAATGGAATTGTTTCATATTTCAGATTGGCCACACTCACCTGATTGAGCATCCGGTCCAATACCTCCAACTGCCGATTGCCAGCGGCCAGAATGCGTTGCAGGATTTCCATCTGTGATTTGTCAGACTCTTTAACGTTTTTCAGCAGCAGTTCGGAAAATCCAATGATAGAGGTCAATGGCGTTTTGACTTCATGCATGGCAATCTGAAAGGTTTGTTTGCGTTGCTGGGCTTTCAAATATTCTTCCTCCAGCATGGAATATGCGGAATTTTTATTTTTAAGCTCTTGTTGCAGGGCCACAAGTTCCTGGCGCAATGCCATATTTTCCGCAGTGGGAGAGACATCCGAAAATATAATATCCCGGATCGCGTCGATTTTTTCCAGAAACACCTGGAGTAAATTTCTGATTTTAACCAGAAAATAGGTTTCCAGCAGGCTTAAATTGCTTTCATGCAGTGCCTGAAGGGCCGAGGTGAGCGTGTTGTATGGAGAAAAAATTGGATTCAAAGCCATCTAAAATATCCTCAAGGGAAAATCCTTTGCCTTTTTTGTTGAGACACAATAGTAAGGCAAGCTAGCATAATTTATTAAAAAAAACTATTCATCCTGATGAAATTTTTAAGGATGAATTCCTTGCCCCGGAGGCAATTGTGTCCAAGCTGATGCTTAAGAAAGCAGGTCTCTTTTTTGATCCGTCTCATGATAACGTCCCGGTCCAGACTATTCAGGACTGGTTTAAGCGGCATCATATCGAGTTAATTGTTCTTGACTGGAATAGTTCCAAACGTCAAGACCTGGATGTGATTATTGTTATGGGAGGTGATGGAACTGTTTTGTATGTTTTGAGAACATTCAAAGGATGTCCGGTTTTGGCCATCAATCATGGGAATGTAGGGTTTTTGACGGCCGCGGATCAACAGGACTGGGAATTGGTGATTTCCCGTCTGCTGGAACAAAATTATGTCCTCAG